>DATMAB010000021.1 GCA_035573675.1 Terriglobales bacterium | reverse complement strand
AGAGAGAGTACAACCAAGAACGGCCGCACAGCAGTCTCGGTTATCGAACGCCAACAGAGTTCGCGGCGAGCTTCGACAGAGCTGGAGTGGGGCAAGGGGACTCAAGCGCCGTCCCCTTGCCCCACACCCCCATCCCCGCTGCGACTGTCATAGTATCTTGCGCGGTAATCACACACCGTTCCCAATGTGTTCCCCGCGTTGTCGTAAGCATAGATAGCTGCGTCGTACACAAATCCGCCTCAGACCACAACGCGGTTAAACATCCAGGAGAACGTGAGGACCAGTCCCCCACACGCCATCCAAACGGAACTGCTCCGTCGAGAATAGACAATGAATGCGCCCGAGCAAGCGATGATTGAAGAAAACATTGTCATGATCCGGCTAAGTGTGATCGAGCCTTCTGGAGTGACGTGAAAAATGCCCTGCGGATTGAAGGACAGCAGGAATGCAGCGACTCCAAGGACTATTGGAATCAGTCGGGCAAGCTTTTGAGCGGCATTCGTTTGCGAGCGCAGTTCAAGCACGCCAGCGACACAGAAGGCCACCAGAGGAAAGAACATGACAACCGTCAAGAGCTGCTTCATCTGTCCCTCGCTTACGGCGTCGTTAGGCCAGCAGGTCGGCCACAGTTAGACCCAAAGCACGCAGAACCAGCGCCATATGCTCCTCCTTCAGGAGCTGATCCAAACCAGTTCTTCCATGTCAGGTGAACTACCTCGTGCAAGATGGTCCCCGGCAATCCGCACCCGCATTGACCATTCAGAGCTGCTTGGGAGATCGTTACCGTGTTGGTCAGGAAGTCCCAGCCGTCGCTAACGTGCGCGCACGTAACGTATCCGGGCGATGCGGGGAGAGTCTGCTGATAGACGAATGTCACGCCGCCTGGCTTGAACGGCTGGAGGAGATCAAGCACCCTGTCGCGTAGCTTAGGATCGATGCAGCACGGGTTCGATCTGAGCTTAGCGGCGAGATGTCCAATCGCAATTGACATCTGAGCTGCTTCAGCAGCCGGAAATCCCTTCAGCTCGTACAACCCCTTCGGATCGGTGAAGTTTGCGGGGTTGTTTCTGACGTAACGGTAGTAGTTGATCCCAGCTTTGAATCCAATTGGGTCTTCAGAAATGAACCTGCTACTTGACGGATCGTAGTATCTTGCGCGGTAGAAGTAGAGTCCCGTTTCCGTATCGAACTCTCGAGCAGTGTAGCGCACGGAATTTGTGACGGCACCTTCGGGCGATGTCAGGCTGCCAAAGGAATCGTAGACGTACGCACCTATCGCTGAGCCGGACGAGTCGGTGAGGGAGCTGACAGAACCCAAACCATCGGTCTCAACGTAGCTGCTTATCGCCCTTCGGTGTATGGCCAAGGGCTCATCGACAGCTAGCGTGGCGGTGTAACGCGCAAGAGGGAATCCGGCTGTGTCAATCTCTTCGCTGATACGAGACCCGTCATAGACGTAGTTCGTCGCTCCGCTTGCAGACGATTTCTGAATCCTCCGTCCCATCGGGTCATACTTGAACGTGACTACCGACTGATCCGGCAGCGTCACGCTCACCAGCCGGTTTTCATAGTCCCAAGCATATTGTGTAGTGCCCGAAGCGTCCGTCTTCGTGAGCGTATTCCCGTTATTGTCGTAGGTGTAAGTAGCATTAGAAGTCGCAGTGAGTTGATTGGCATTGTTGTATGTGTAGGAAGGCACACCGAGCGAGGACAACCTGTTGCCTGCCTTGTCGTAGGTGTAGGCTTCGGTTGTCGTCGTTCCGTCTTGTATAACCTGCGTGAGCTGGTAGATGGGATCGTAGCTGTAGGTCTCAGTGATGCCGTTGAGGTGGTTCAGCTTCGAGGTGCGATTCCCGACGGCGTCAACGTTGTAGGTAGCTCCGTCGATAGTCTGTGCGCCGAGTTTGTGCAGCACTGACAGCAACCGCGAGAGGTTGTCGTAGCTGTAGTCCGTGTTCACGCCGTTCGGCCGGGTGAGTTGCGTGCGGCGGCCGAGGGCGTCGTAGCCGAAGGTGAAGGTCTGCGCCTGGAAGTTGGTCAGGCTGGTCAGACGGTTCAGGACGTCATAGACGTAGTCCGTCTGGCCGCCCTCGGGATCGGTGAAGCGCGTGCGGTTCGAGGCGGCATCGTACTGGTAGCTGTTCGTGAACGTGCGCGAGGTCAGAAACGAGTAATCCGTCGTGGTGCCGGTTAGCCGGCCCATGTTGTCGTAGGCGAACTGATAGGTGCCGGTGGGGTCGGAGACCTCGGTGAGGCGGCTGGCGTTGTCGTAGGTGTAGGTGACCGCGGTCGAATCCGGATAGCTCTTGCTCACGAGCCGGTTCAGGGCGTCGTAGAAGTAGTTGATGGTCTGCCCCTTGCGGTCGGTCTTCGACAAGAGATTCCCCACCGCGTCGTAGGTGTAGGTTTCTTCCAAGGTCGAGGGGAAGGTGGTCTTGGTCACCCGGCCGTAGGCGTCATAGGTGAAGCTGGTGGTGCGGCCGAGGGCATCGGTGATGGAAACGAGATTGCTCTCGGTGTCGTAGGCGTAGCTGGTCACGCCCGGGCTCGGGGTTTGGGCGTCGGTCACGGAGGTCAGCCGGTCGGCGTCGTCATAAGCATACGACGTGACCCGGCCGTTCTGGTCGGTTACCGAAGTTCTACGGCCGCGCGTGTCGTAGGCGAAGTCAGTGTGGGTCAGATCGGGATAGGTGATGCGGGTCAGGCGGTTGCGACTGTCGTAGGTGAAGGTGGTGCGGTTGGAGAGGGCGTCGACGACGGCGGTGCGGTTGCCGCGGGCATCGTACTCGAAGCTGGTGACCTGGTCGTTAGCGTCGGTGACGGTCGCGATGAGCCCGGCGGTGGTGTAGGTGATGTTGGTCTGGTGGCCGAGCGGATCGGTCACGCGGGTGAGCTGGCCGAGCGCGTCATAGAGGAAGCTGGTGGTCGAGCCAGGCGCAGAGCCATCCGGCGAAGGCGTGGTGGTCGAAAGCAAGTTGCCCTTGACGTCGTAGGTGTTCGTCGTCGTGTTCCCCAGGGGATCCGTGGCCGTCAACACCTGGCCGAAGCCGTTGTAGGTGTAGCTCCAGGTGAGTGTCTGGCCGTTGACGACCTGGGATTTGGAGAGCACGTTGCCCCAGGCGTCGTAGGTGAAGCTGGTGACGCGGCCCAGGGCGTCGGTGGAAGAAGTGCGGTTGCCCGAGCCGTCGTAGGCGAAGGAGCAACCATGCACTGTTTGACCGCTTTTCGAGCCTGCCCCTAGAATCGAAGATTCTGCCTGCGGCATCCACATCCCCCATGGCGATGCGCCTGTTCAACACGCTCAGCGGCCGCGAAGAAGAGCTTCAGCCCCTGGAACCCGGGCACGTGCGCATGTACGCTTGCGGCCCCACCGTGTACGACTACGCCCACATCGGCAACTTCCGCACGTTCGTGTTCATGGACGTGCTGCGGCGTTTCCTGCGGCAGAGCGGCTACAAGCTCACCCACGTCATGAACGTCACCGACGTGGACGACAAGATCATCCAGAACGCGGCCAACCGCGGCGTGACCGTCGCGCAATACACGCAGAAGTACGAGCACGCGTTCTTTGAGGACATGCAGACGCTGAACCTGGAGCGTCCGGAGATCGTGGTGCGCGCCACCGATCACATTGCCGACATGGCGGCGTTCATCCGCGAGCTGGAACGGAAGGGCTTCGCCTACCGCACTGAGGACGGCTCCTACTACTTCCGCATCGCGAGGTTCCCCGAGTACGGCAAGCTCTCGAAGAAGGATTTCGCCGGCATCGAAAACGGGGCGCGCGTGGACGTGGACCGCTATGAGAAAGATAACGCGCGCGACTTCGCGCTGTGGAAATCGCCCAAGCCGGGCGAGGCCTCCTGGGACACGGCCATCGGCCCGGGGCGGCCGGGCTGGCACATCGAGTGCTCGGTGATGGCGATGAAGTACCTGGGCGAGAGCTTCGACATCCACCTGGGCGGCGAGGACCTCATCTTCCCGCACCATGAGAACGAAATCGCGCAGTCGGAAGCCAAGACCGGCAAGCCCTTTGCGCACATCTGGCTGCACGCCCGGTTCCTGCTGGTGGAAGGCGAGAAGATGTCCAAGAGCCTGGGCAACTTCTTCACTCTGCGCGACCTGGTACTGAAGGGACACCGGCCGTCGGCGCTGCGGTATCTGCTGGCTTCGGTGCCCTACCGCAAGCAGCTCAACTTCACTTTCGACGGGCTGAAGCAGGCGGCGCACTCCGTGGAGCGTCTGCGTACGTTCAAGGAGCGCCTGGAGCGCGAGCGCTGGCCGGAAGGATCGAACGCAGCGATGCACGGACTGGCGCGGCAGACAATCGAGAAGATGCGCGCCGGCCTGGAAGACGACCTGAACACCGCGCAGGCGCTGGCGGCCATCTTCGACCTGGTGCGCGAGGCCAACGCCGCCGCCGACCGTGGCGAGCTGAAGCAGCAGGATGCGCCCGAGCTGCTGGCGGCGCTCGGCAAGTTCGACGAGATCTTCGCCGTGCTCACCGACGACGATGCAGAGAAGATCCGCCGCGTGGAAGAGTGGGCACGCGCCGAGGGCTTGCTGCGGGAAACAGCGCCGGCGGTGGAGGCACTCACGGACGCACAGGTCGAGGCCCTGGTGGCGCACCGGCAGAACGCGCGCCGCATGCGCGATTTTGCCAAGGCGGACGCCCTCCGCAAGCAACTGGCCGATGCCGGCATCATCCTGGAAGACACCAAGGACGGCGTACGGTGGAAGAGAAAATGATCAGCCACGGATTGCCACGGATGAACACGGATTCTTATATCCTCGTGAAGCAACTTCTGGCAGCGGCCTTGGTTGCGATGCTCCTGCTCATACCCGCCTGGAGTCAGTCGCCGCTTTCGCCCGAGGTCAAGGCCTTCGTCAAAGTGGATGCGCCGGTCGTGGCACTCACGAAGGTGCGCGTCATTGACGGCACCGGCACGGCAGCCCGCGAAGAGCAGACCATCGTCATCCGCGGCGGCAGGATCGAGGCCGTGGGCCCGAGCGCCACCACGCCGGTTCCCGAAGGCGCCGAACGGCTGGAACTCGGCGGATCCACGGTGATCCCCGGCCTGGTGGGAATGCACAATCACCTTTATTACCCCGCGCCGGGAGCGGGAAACCCGCGGACCTATCCGCCGCATGTGTTCAGCTTTCCGCGACTGTACCTGGCGGGCGGCGTCACCACCATCCGCACCACCGGCAGCGTTGAGCCCTACACGGATCTCGAAGTCAAGAAGCTGATCGATGCAGGCAAGATGGCCGGACCCAAGATGCACATCACCGGGCCGTACCTGGAGGGCAAGGGCGCATTCACGCCGCAGATGCACCAATTGAACGGCCCCGAAGACGCGCGCAAGACGGTGGAGTTCTGGGCCGACCAGGGCGTTACCTGGTTCAAAGCCTACATGAACATCACGCGGGCGGAGCTGGGTGCGGCCATCGAAACGGCGCACAAGCGCGGGCTGAAGGTTACCGGCCACCTGTGTGCGGTGACCTTCCGCGAAGCGGCCGCGCTCGGCATCGACGACCTGGAGCACGGACTCTCGGAGAACACCGAGTACCTGCCGGACAAAAAGCCGGACGCATGTCCTCCGCAACGGCGCGCCAACGTCGAGCTGCTGGCCAAGCTCGATATCGCCGGCGAGCCCGTGCAGCAAACCATCCGCGAGCTGGTGCAGAAGAAGGTCGCGCTGACCTCCACGCTGCCGGTCTTTGAGACCTTCGTGGCCAACCGCCCACCGCTCCAGCAGCGCGTGCTGGACGCCATGACCGCCGACGCGCGGGTGAGTTATCTGGCCACGCGGGCGCGCATCGGCGAGGACGCCGCGTCGCCCTGGCCGGCCGCGTTCAAGAAGGAGATGGAATTTGAGCGCGCCTTCGCGGCCGCCGGCGGACTGCTGGTCACGGGGCTCGATCCCACCGGCTACGGCGGCGTGGTAGCCGGCTTCGGCGACCAGCGCGGCGTCGAACTGCTGGTGGAGGCGGGCTTCACGCCGGTCGAAGCCATCCGCATCGCTACTCGCAACGGCGCGGAACTGCTGGGCGAACTGGAGCGTATCGGCACCATCGAGCCGGGCAAGCAGGCGGATCTGGTGGTGATCAAGGGCGATCCCTCGAAGAACATCGCCGACATCGAGAAGGTGGAAATCGTCTTCAAGGACGGCGTGGGCTACGATCCCGCCAAGCTCGTCGACTCGGTCAAAGGAAGCGTCGGGACGCGCTAATCGCTAATCTGACCCGCTCTCCAGCGGCGAGAGGGCAGGCTGCGCCGGAGCGACAACGCGAACCTTGGGCTTCACCACCTGCGACGTGTTCACCAGGACCACCGCGGCAATGATGATGGCTGTGCCCGCGACGATGAACACGTCCACCCGCTCATTCAAGATCAGCCATCCCAGGAACACCGCCACCACCGGGTTGACGTAGGCGTAGGTGGCCACCTTGGGCGTGGGCACGTGGTTCAGCAGCCAGATGAAGGCTGTGTGGCCGATCCAGGAGCCGGCCACGATGAGGTAGGCGATAGCTGCGATGCCGCGCGCGGTCCACTCGACGCGCGGCCACTCGCCCAGCGCCCAGCCCAGCCCCAGATCGACCACGCCGGCGATCAGCATCTGCCAGGCGGTGGCGGAAAGCGGATCCACCTCCAGCTTCCAGCGGCGGGAGTGTACCGAGCCTGTCGCCCAACTGAAGGACGCGGCTACCAGGACGAGCGCCGCCTCCAGCTCCATCGGGCTCCCGAAGCGCGCGCTCACCAGCTTGGGCCAGAGCAGCACTGCAAGTCCCGTGATGCCGAGCACCAGCCCGAAAAGGCCGCGGCGGGAAAGGCGGTCGCCGCGCAGCAATCCCGATTCGATGACCACCACCCAGATGGGCACGATGGCCACGATCAGCGCCGCCACCCCGCTGGCCAGATAGAGCTCCGACCAGGCCACGCCGACGTTGCCGCCGGTGAGCAGCAGCACGCCCACCGAGCCCACGCGCATGAAATCGCGGCGGTTCAGGCGAACCGGTCGCCCGGTCAGCGCGCACCAGGCCAGCATCAGGCTGCCGGCGATCAGGAAGCGCGTGCCCGCCATGGTGGCGGGCGGCACGTCGTCAATGGCGATACGGATGCCGAGATAGGTCGAGCCCCACAGAATGTAGACCAGCGCAAACGCGATGATCACACGCAGCCGGTGCTGGCGCTCCTGCGGGCTCATAAGGGAAAAAACTGTACAGGGATGAGACGCAATCCTGCGCTCCTATGATGCGGGAAGATTTGGGCTTCCGGCCGACCAATGCGGAAATGGACTGGTGGCGTGAAGAGACGGCGTCGCAACCACGATTGGATTCGTGAAGCAGAGCGGGCCATCCAGCACCAGCCCGTCAGGCGGCATTTGCGTGAGCCCAGCGCCTAAGCGCTGGGTCGGGAGATGTAGGAGAGTCAGGCCTCGACGGGGCGGCACCCCGGAACCTGTTTCCGCAAGAACCCACTCCGTTACTAGTCAGTAAACAAAAGCCGTGCCTACCATGCTCGCATGGACGTGATTCCCCGTTCCCCGCGGTGGAAGCTCGACCGGACGCTGGCCGTCGCCAGCGTGGACATGGCCGCCAACGGCGTCATCCTCGACCTGAGCGAAGGCGGACTGGCGGTGCGCGGCAACGTGCAGGCGCCGTCCTATGAGCCCATCATGGTGGAGATCCAGTTGCCCGGCAGCCACGAGTACATCCTGGCTACAGGCATGGTGAGCTGGACGCGCGGCGGCGAAACCGGCATCCGCTTCCTCTGCCTGCCGGAGGTGGCGCGCCAGCGGCTGAAAGATTCGCTGTTGAACCTTTCCCTGGTGCGCACCCTGCAGCTCGAGCGCCGTAAGCAGGCCCAGAGCGGCGGGCCCATGGCTCAGCCGGTGCCCGAATTTGAATTGGACAAGGCCCTCGAGGTGGAGAATCCGGCAGTCTCGGCGGAAATGCTGCGTGAACGGCTGGCGACCGCGCGCCGCGCGCGACTGACACGTTCCATCCGCGAGACCGGGCTGATTTTCGCCGCCACCACTATCTTCGGCGGCGTGTTCCTGGGCGTCGTGCAGATTGAGCTGGCGCTCGCCCTCATGCTGGCCGCGGGTATGAGCGTACCCGTGCTCTTCCTGGCCATCTATCACGTACTGCAACATTTCGCACGCAAGGACGAAAAGCCCGACAACAAGCCCACCCTCACCGCTCCGGAACTCGCCGAGCCCGCCGCCCTGCCCGAAGCCACACCCCAGCCCGCGCTGGCCATGGCCTCACATATGCAGGATGCGCAGGGGACGATTCAGACGTTGAATCTGAACTGAAAGCAGGCTCTACTGAGGTGGCTGAAGTTGCACGCTACCGTCATCATATAGGCGGAAGTTCACTTCTATTTGCACCAACACCGTAACAGGTTCTCCATTCTTGCGAGCCGGCTCGAACTTCCACTGCCTGACAGCTTCGACTGCCTTCTGGTCAAGTGACTTTCCTGCCGATCTTATGACCCTAGCCTCTCGAACTTGCCCGTTGGATCCGATAATGGCACGCAGAATAACCGTGCCAGTGAAGTCCGGCTTCTTCGCTCGGGAATCGGAAGAGAACTCGGAGCCGCGTGTCCGGATGGGCACGGGAGCCTTGACGCCATGTCCCACTTGATAGATGCGATATAGCTCGGTCATTTCCACATCATCCTTGGGCACGAAGTACCCCACCACAATCCCCATCGCTCCTTGCGGCGACGCCGGGCCGGGATTCTCATAGCTGGCCGTGACCTTCAGGACTTCGCCCTTGTTCAGCGCGTAGCCCTGCTCGAACTTGGCGATGGGCATCTCCAGGATGTGGCCTTCGGCGTTGAGCTTGGCGCCGAGCGTGGCGACGGTTTCCTTGCGCGAAGTGTTCTCCAGCACCAGCCGGCGTCCGTCGTCGTGCAGATGTCCTCCCACTCCGAGCAGCGTCCCGGTATAGTTCAGGCGGAACTCGCCCGTCTTCGTGCTCGCGCCCGCGGGCAGGTCGTAGCCGGAGTTGCCGCACTCGCCGGCGTCAAACCAGGCCGGATACACGCTCTTCAATTCGCGGTCTTTTTTCTGCACGTACTCCATCACCACCTGCAGGTAGACTTCGGGGTAGCTGGTCTCGGTGGGATTGTGGAACATGGAGGTGATGCGGATGCGGTCGCCCTTCAACACCCGATAGCCCACACCGGGCAGCGCCGGCCAGTCATTCATCTCCCCGCCCGCGCCGAAGATGTGCTCTTCCTTGTTGGGACACAGGAAGTCCGAGCGCCCGGTGTTCCAGAAGGCCACGTGATGCAGCATGCGGCTGGGCAGTCGGTTGCCCTGCGCGTCCACGAGTTGCGGATGGTAGGCGGTGATCCAGCCGTCGAAGGGGATCTCCAGGAACTGCGGCGCGGGCTGCGCCACTGCGAAATGGCCCGACTTAGCCGGCAGACTGACTGGTCCGAGGCGCAACCGCAACGCTGGATAGAGAACGTGTGAATGTAGATAGGAATTCGGGCCGATTGGGGTGTCCTCGGTCCCCATAATCGATGTTTCTTCGACTTCCAGCCTGGCCTGAGTCGCGACCCGGTGCTGCATGGCGCCGTGATCATGTTGCGCGAACGCCAATCCAGCCGCCATCACGACTACGACCGTTGTCAGGCAAATCGTCCGCATATCCTTTCAGCCTCGCAGAGAATGATAACCCTTCGTCCTCGCCTGCGGCCCTCCCTTTCAGTGCCGTTTCTACGGGAGTCGATTCCTCCGCTATCGCCGCCCAGCACTTCCGTGCTGGGCTAACGAATGCCGTCCGCCTCCGGCGGACTGAGGAGTCGCCATCCTCAGGGAACCGGCTTGCTCTGCGACTTTGGTGTTAAAACCAAGAGCTAATAGCCAATAGCCAAGAGCCAAGAGCTGCATTCCCGGCCCTCAGACGAGTTCCGCATCCAGAACGCTCCCGCACTGCGGGACTCGCTGCGCCGCCCGGAGGGGTACGTTCTCTGTCCCGTCAGGGACGGAACTCGTTAGCCCAGCACGGAAGTGCTGGGGAACCGAAGAAGAGAGGAGCGAGTCCCGTAGGGACGACACCATGGCGCATTCCTATGCGAACAACCTTGTTCATTGCGTCTTCAGCACCAAAGAGCGACAGAATCTCATCGCCGTGGACCTTCAGCCCAGGCTCTGGGCCTACATGATCGGTGTCTCGAAAAACCACGGTATCGAAACCCTTGCAACCGGTGGCATCGCCAACCATGCCCACACCTTGATTGCGCTGCCGGCCAGCATGGCTCTTTCCAGAGCCATCCAGACCATCAAGGCGAACTCCTCCCGGTGGGTGCGCGAGCATGGCATCGAGTTTGCCTGGCAGGAGGGCTACGGAGCGTTCAGCGTGAGCGCTTCCCAGGCACCCGCCGTCAAGGCGTACATTCACAATCAGGCCGAGCACCACAGGAGGAAGTCGTTTGAAGATGAATTTCTGGCCCTCCTGAAGAAATCAGGCGTTCCGTACGATCCGAAATTCGTCTTCGGATGAGTGCCGTCCCTACGGGACTCGGTTCTTCTGCTACGGTCTCCCGGCACTTCCGTGCTGGGCTGACGAATACCGTCCGCCTCCGGCGGACTGGGGGAGTCGTCATCCTCAGGGCCCGGCTTGCTCCACGACTTTGGTGTTGAAGCCAAGAGCCAACAGCCAACAGCCAACAGCTAGTCGCTAGCAGCTAGAAGCTCGCAGCTACGTTGCGACTTCTGCGTGCTAGATTCATCCAACCCATTGGGACCCAATGCCCGCAACCGACGCACGTCCGCACGTCGTCATCATCGGTGGAGGATTCGCCGGGCTTTATGCGGCTCGCTGGCTGGCGCGGCGGCCGGTGCGCATCACGCTGGTGGACCGCAAGAACCACCACACCTTCCAGCCGCTGCTCTATCAGGTGGCGACGGCGGCGCTTTCGCCCGCCGACATCGCTTCGCCTATCCGCGGCGTGCTGCGGCGCTACAAGAATGTCGAAGTCTTGCTCGACGAGGCGGTCGGTTTTGACTTGCCGGCGCGGCGCGTCAAGCTGCGCAAACTGGAGCTCGCATACGACTACCTGATTGTGGCCGCCGGCGCCACTCACGCCTACTTCGGCCACGACGACTGGGCGGCGTACGCTCCCGGCCTGAAGACACTGGAGGACGCGCTCGAGATCCGCCGCCGCGTGCTCCTGGCCTACGAACTGGCCGAGCGCCAGGCGGCGGCGGGCGGCCCTGCCGATCCGCTCAACTTCGTCATCGTGGGCGCCGGGCCGACAGGCGTGGAGCTGGCGGGCGCGCTGGCGGAGATCGCTCATCAGGCGCTGGTCCGCGACTTCCGCCACATCGATCCCAAGCAGGCGCGCATTCTGCTGCTGGAAGGCGGCCCGCGCGTCCTGCCGACGTATCCTGAGTCGCTCTCCCGTTCCGCCGAACGGCAATTACGCCGGCTGGGCGTCGAGGTGCGCACCAACACCATGGTCACCGCCATCGAACCCAGGGCGGTAAGAATCGGCGAGGAGCGCATTCCGACCGCCGTCGCGCTGTGGGCCGCGGGCGTTTCCGCCTCGCCGCTGGGGAAGATGCTGGGCGTCCCCACCGACCGCGCCGGGCGGGTGATTGTCGAGCCCGACCTCAGCATCCCCGGCCATCCCGAGGTGTTCGTGGTCGGCGACCTCGCTTCCTGCAAAGATGCCGAGGGCAAGATGGTGCCGGGCGTTGCCCCCGCCGCCATCCAGCAGGGATTGGCCGCGGCAGCCAACATCGGGCGCGACCTCCAGAAGAAGCCGCGGGAAAAGTTTGTTTACTGGGACAAAGGTTCGCTGGCCACCATCGGCCGCGCCGCCGCCGTCGCCGATTTGCCCGGCCGCCTGCGCCTTTCCGGGTTGATCGCCTGGCTTGCCTGGCTCTTCGTTCACATCTTCTTTCTTATCGGCTTCCGCAACCGCATCCTGGTCATCATCCAGTGGGCTTGGGCGTACCTGACTTTTCAGCGTGGCACGCGCCTCATCACCGGCAGAACGGACATCCTGGAGGACATGCGCTGAGGTTGATTGTCATGCTGAGCCAAGCGAAGCATCCCTATGCCCAAGCGGCTTTGTTTGGATAGGGATTCCTCGCTTCGCTCGGAATGACAGCCAGCTACCGCTTCGCCGCCAGAATCCCCAGGATCTCCTTCAACTCATGCCGCACCTGGCGCAGCTCCTTGGCCACGGGCTTGGGAGGAGCGAAGGGCAGGGCGGCCTGCGCCTTGATGGCCTTGTTTTCGCTGCGCAACTGCTGGCGGGCGCCGGCGATGGTGAATCCTTCCTGGTAAAGCAGCCTTTTCACGCGCAGGGCGAGTTCGACTTCGCGCTTGCGGTACATGCGCTGGCCGCTGGAGCTTTTCACCGGCTTGAGCTGCGGGAATTCGGTCTCCCAGAAGCGGAGGACGTAGGCCGGCAGCTTGCACAGGCGCGAGACTTCGCCGATGCGGAAGTAGAGCTTGTCAGGGACCACCACCTCGGGCACAGCGTGCGTCTTGGATTTTTGTCGCGCCATCGGTGGGACTTCCGGATGGTACGTGCGCTCCGTAGCGAGCGTCAATAGCGCGCAAAACAAAACCGCCGCGCGTCCGCGGCGGTCAGGCTTCGGTCACCTTGCGGCGGAGCTCGCGCTCCGCTCGCTTACTTCTTTTTCTTCTTCTTCATCATCTTTTTCTTTTTCATCTGGCGGTCGTCCTCTCTCCCTTGAGATGGATCGATTCGGCTGATCCTCGCTGCTGTTCCTTCGAGCCCCAATTCCTGGGACATTCTCGAAGACTTGCGCATGATATTGGGGTAGGTTCATCTTGCTGTCAATAAGAAATTGCGGGGCGTAACTCGGCGCATACGTCGCCGCGCGGAAGCGCCGGCGGCGGTACACTCTTCCCGCATGGCGCGCGACCCCATCGAGCTCGAGGTCTTCAAGAACATCTTCCACTCCATCGCCGAGGAGATGGGCGCGGCGCTGCGCCGCACCGCCTTCTCCCCCAACATCAAGGAGCGCCGCGATTACTCCTGCGCGGTGTTCGACGCCGCCGGCCGGGTGCTGGCCATGGGCGACCACATGCCCGTGCACCTGGGCTCCATGCCCATGTCGGTGCGCGCCGCCATCGACGCGTTTCCGCTCGCCCCCGGCGACGTCGCCATGCTCAACGATCCCTTCCGCGGCGGCACGCATCTGCCGGACATCACCCTGGTCGCTCCCGTCTACGTGGGCTCCGCGAAGGAAAAGTCACGCCGGCCGGATTTCTACGTGGCCAACCGGGCTCACCACGCCGATGTCGGCGGCGCTTACGCCGGCTCCATGGGCCTGTGCCGCGAGATCTACCAGGAAGGCCTGCGCATTCCGCCGGTCAAGCTGGTGCGCCGTGGCGCTATGGACAAGGACGTCCTGGCGCTGCTGCTCGCTAACGTGCGCACGCCGACCGAGCGCGAAGGCGACCTGGGCGCGCAGATCGCTGCCTGCCACACTGGCGCCACCCGCCTGAAGGAGGTCTGCGCGCGTTACGGGCTGGCGCGCACGCGGCGCGCCGCCCGCGACCTGCTGGACTATAGCGAGGAGCTGATGCGTGCCTTCCTGTCCAATGTTCCTCGTGGAACATTCCGCGCCGAAGACTTCCTGGACAGCGACGGCATCACCGACCGCCGGGTGCGGATCGCTGCCAGCGTCACTTTCCATCCGGCTCCGAAGAGAGCCCCTGGCTGCGGCCCAGTCGTCACCGTGGACTTCACCGGCAGCGATCCGCAGGTGGAAGGGGCGGTGAACGCGGTCGAGGCCATTACCTGGTCGGCATGCTTCTACGTATTCCGCTGCCTGCTCGAGGAGGATGTCCCGGCGACTGCCGGCCTGATGCGTCCTATCCGCGTCATTGCGCCGGAAGGGACCGTGGTCAACGCGCGGCCGCCGGCGGCGGTGGCCGGCGGCAATGTCGAGACCTCGCAGCGCATCGTGGATGTGCTGTTGCGGGCGCTGGCCCAAGCGGTGCCGGAGCGCATTCCCGCAGGCTCCTCGGGCACCATGAACAACCTGACCATCGGCGGCATCGACCCGCGCCCGGGTGAGCGCGGAGCGAGCGCTGGCCAGCGCGAGCAGAGCGCGAGGGCGAAGCAGCGCAGCGCGGCGGAACGCTCGAAGGAAGCCCAGCCCTTCGCGTACTACGAGACCATCGCCGGGGGCATGGGCGCGCGGCCGACCAAGCCCGGCGTCTCGGGCATCCACACCCACATGACCAACTCGCTCAACACGCCTGCCGAAGCGCTGGAGCACGCCTACCCGTTCCGCGTCACGCGCTACGCGTTGCGCCACGGCTCGGGCGGCAATGGGCGCTTCCGTGGCGGCGACGGCATCGTGCGCGAGATCGAGGTGCTCACCGACGCGCAGGTCACTCTGCTGGCCGAGCGCCGCTCGCGCGGGCCCTACGGACTGCACGGCGGCGCAGACGGCGCCCCTGGACGCGCCTTCGTCATTCGTCGCGACGGCACCGAGGAAGAGATCGGCGGCAAGGCCAGCGTCCGCCTGGCCGCGGGCGAGCGTATCCGCATCGAGTCGCCGGGCGGCGGCGGCTTCGCGCCGAGCGGACCCCGCTCGCTGAGCCGCTCGCGCAAAGGATAGCCGTCACCGTGGCCGCTGCAGCCCGCATGCTAGAATTTTCCGGTTTGCCTGCCGTCAGGATAGCCCGCAGGGACGGCACGCGGCCGGGGCGTGGCCAAATCCCGAAGGATCATGCATGCCTGAGACCATGCTGGCGGTAGTGAAGGCCGAGCCCAGGGCGGGCGCCGAGATCCGCAACGTCCGCATCCCCCAGGTCGGCCCGCAGGACGTGCTGGTGCGCGTGAAGGTGGCCTCGGTCTGCGGCACCGACCTGCACATCTACAACTGGGACGCCTGGGCGCAGCGCCGCATCCATCCGCCGCTCATTCCGGGACACGAGTTCTGCGGCGAGGTGGTGGAGGTCGGCGCGGAAGTCACCACCGTCAAGCCGGGCGATTTCGTCAGCGCCGAGATGCACGTGGCCTGCGGCAAGTGCCTGCAGTGCCGCACCGGCGAAGCGCACATCTGCCAGTTCGTGAAGATCATCGGCGTGGATGCCGACGGCGCCTTCGCCGAGTACGTGCGCATCCCGGAGTCGAACATCTGGAAGATCGACCCCGGCATCCCGCCGGAGTACGCCTCGGTGCTGGACCCCTTGGGGAATGCGGTGCACACCGTGCTGGCGGGCGAGATCGCGGCGCGCACCGTGGCCATCACCGGCTGCGGGCCCATCGGCCTGTTTGCCATCGCGGTGGCGCGCGCGGTGGGCGCAACCACCGTCTTCGCCATTGAGACCAACCCGCACCGCCGCAAAATCGCCGAAAAGATGAAGGCCGATTACGTCCTGGACCCGGCAGCCGAAGACGTGAAGGCGCGTATCTTTGACCTGACCGACGGCCAGGGCGCGGACGTGGTGCTGGAAATGGCCGGCCACCCTGATGCCATCCGAACAGCCTTTGACATCGTGCGCCGCGGCGGGCGCATCTCGCTGCTCGGGCTGACCAACAAACCCATCTCGCTGAACTTCTCTGAAGACATCATCTTCAAGGGCATCACCATCCAGGGCATCAACGGACGGCGCATGTACCAGACCTGGTACCAGATGACGGCGCTGCTCAAGGCGGGCAAGCTGGACCTGCATCCGGTCATCACCGACCGCATGGCCATGAAGGACTTCTCGCGCGGCATGGAGCGGCTGAAGACCGGCGAAGCGTCGAAGATCCTGCTGTACCCCAATGGCGTGAAATGAAAACCGTACCGCGGATAGGCGCGGATCAACGCGGATAGACCCATATGAATCGCAAGCTCGCTCTGTTCCTGCTGATTTGCTCGCTGGCCTTCGCTGCCGAGAAGAAGGCGACCTTCCCCGACGCTGCCGAACTGGCCGCTATGGCGGGCCGCTTTGCGTCCACCGACCTGGTCGTGGACGTCTCGCATCTCACGCCCGGAGACCGCGCGGCGCTGGGCAAGCTCATCGAGGCGGCCCGCATCATGGATATGCTGCAGCTCGAGCAGCGCTGGAGCGGCAACCCAGCGCTCTACGAAAAGCTCAAG
This sequence comes from Terriglobales bacterium, assembly GCA_035573675.1. Lineage (NCBI taxonomy): Bacteria > Pseudomonadati > Acidobacteriota > Terriglobia > Terriglobales > Terriglobales bacterium. The sequence goes on along the minus strand of DATMAB010000021.1, from coordinate 78,843 downwards.
CGGGATACGACGCCGCTGGGGCGCGCGCGCCTGCACTACTTCTGGATCAACAAGGGGCCATGGTCGGCACTGGACGACAATCAAGCGTTTGTGCCCGGCGTACCGGCAACGAAGCCGCTGGGCGCGAACTTCTATCCGCCTGACGCAACCCGCGAGGAACTGGAGAAATGGATGGCCGGTTTGCCGCCGAACGAACGCGAGCAGGCACAGTGGTTCTTCACTCTCATCCGCCGCGGGCCGGGAGGAAAGCTGCGCATCGTACCTTACAGCGATGCTTACAAACCGCACCTGACGAGAGCGGCGAAGCTACTGCGCGAGGCCGCCGCCCTCACCACCAACGCTTCGCTCAGGAAGTTCCTCAACTTGCGGGCCGACGCCTTCCTTTCCAACGACTACTTCGAGAGCGACGTGGCCTGGATGGACCTGGATTCGCCGGTGGACGTCACCATCGGTCCCTATGAGACCTACAACGACGAGTTGTTCGGCTACAAGGCCGCGTTCGAGGCCTACATTTCCATCCGCGACGAGAAAGAAACGGAAAAGGTCCGCTTCTTCGCCGGGCACATGCAGGAACTCGAGGACAGCCTGCCCATCCCGGCCGAGCACCGCAATCCCAAGGTGGGCGCGCTGGCGCCCATGGTGGTGGTGAACGAGGTCTTCGGCGCAGGCGACGGCAACATGGGCGTGCAGACCGCAGCCTACAACTTGCCCAACGACGAGCGCGTGGTGCAGCAAAAGGGCGCCAAGCGGATCATGCTGAAGAACGTCCAGGAAGCGAAATTCCAGAAGACCTTGGTGGCCATCTCCAAGGTCGTGCTGCCGCCCGCGGCGCAGCCCGACCTGGACTTCGAGTCGTTCTTCACGCACATCCTGGCCCATGAGATCACGCACGGTCTGGGTCCGCAGCAGATCAAGGTGGCCGGCCGCGAGACCACCGTGCGCCAGGAACTGAAGGAAGTGTACGGGACCATCGAGGAAGCCAAGGCCGATGTGACCGGGCTCTTCGTGCTTCAGCATCTGATGGACCGCGGGCTGCTGAAGAACACGCTGGGCCAGGGAGAGCAGGCCGAGCGCCGCCTGTACCACACCTACCTCGCCTCGGCGTTCCGCACGCTGCGCTTCGGCGTGACCGACTCGCACGCCCGCGGCATGGCCATCCAGTTCAATTACCTGCGCGACAAGGGCGCCTACGTACTCAACGCCGACGGCACGTTCTCCGTGGACTTCGCGAAAGTCAAGGCGGCGGTGCGCGACCTGGACCGCGACTTGCTCATGATCGAGGCCACGGGCGATTACGCCGGCGCCAGGAAGATGATCGAGAGCTTGAGCGTCATCCGTCCGGAAATGCAGGCGGTGATGGACAAGCTCAAGGACACGCCCACCGATATCGAACCCGTATTCGTCACCGCGAACCGGATCGCGCCACCGGAGCGTTAGTTTTTCTCACACGGAGGCACGGAGGCACGGAGTTGTAAACTATTCTCGCCATGACCACCGCAACGCGCACCAATCCTCTCTCCTATCTCACCGACCAACTGAACGACCTGAAACAGAAGGGCACGTACTTCCGCCTGCGGGTGCTCGAAGACGAACAGGCGCCGGTATGCACGTTCGATGGCAAGCGCGTCATCAATCTCGCTTCGAACAACTACCTCGGCCTGACCACGCACCCCAGACTGCGCGAAGCGGCGCTCGACGCCACGCGCAAATACGGCGTGGGCTCGGGAGCGGTGCGCACCATCGCCGGAACCATGTCGCTGCACATGGAGCTGGAGGAGAAGATCGCGCGCTTCAAGAACGTGGAGGCCTCGGTGGTTTTCCAGTCGGGATTCACGGCCAACGCGGGGACCGTTTCGGCGGTGTTGGGGCGCGAAGACTTCATCATCTCCGACGAGCTGAACCACGCTTCCATCATCGACGGCGCGCGGCTCTCGCGCGCGACCATCAAGGTTTTCCGCCACAAGGATGTCGCCCATGCCGAGGAGCTGCTGAAAGAAGTCGCTGCGCAGCCCGGCCGCAAGCTCCTGATCACCGACGGCGTGTTTTCCATGGACGGCGACATCGCGCCGCTGCCCGCCCTCTGCGACCTGGCGGAGAAGTACGGCGCCATCATGATGGTGGATGACGCACACGCTTCCGGCGTGCTGGGCCGCAACGGCCGCGGCACCATCGACCATTTCAATGTTCACGGGCGCGTGGACATCCAGGTGGGCACGCTCTCCAAGGCCATCGGCGCGCTGGGCGGGTACGTGTGCGGCACACGCGACCTGATCGAATTCCTGTATCACCGCGGGCGGCCGTTCCTGTTTTCGACTTCCCATCCGCCTTCCGTGGCCGCCACGTGTATCGCGGCCTTCGAGGTTCTGGAGCAGGAGCCGGAACGTATCGAGAAGCTGTGGGAGAACACGCGCTACTTCAAGAAGGAACTGGGCGTGCTGGGCTTCAACATCGGCGGAGTCAGCACGCCGGCCAGCGAGACGCCCATTACCCCGGTCATCGTCGGCGAAGGGCGCCTGGCGATGGAATTCTCGCGCGAGCTGTTTGCCGCCGGCGTCATGGCTACCGGAATCGCCTATCCCACGGTTCCCGAAGGCAAGGCCCGCATCCGCACCATCGTGACGGCCACGCACACGCGCCAGAACCTGGAGCAGGCGCTGGAGACTTTGGGGAAAGTGGGGAAGAAGCTGCGGATCATTTCGTGATTGGGTGATTTGGTGATTGACACCCCCGTTCCGTCGCGTAACCCTTCGCGAGTCGTCGCCGCCCTGCCCCTCACCCTGGCCACCGCAGCCGTCAGCACGCCGATGTTTACAGTGCTGGGACTGCCGCTCCTGACCTTCGGCGTCTGGCAGTTCTTTTCGCTGGTGTGCCACCAGGACCCGGCACGTTCGTTCTGGATCGCGGGTGTGCCGATTGCAGTGTGCTCTCGCTGCCTGGGCATCTACCTGGGGGCTGCCGTAGGCGCGTGGGTGCAAGCGAGCAGGAACACACTGCTCAGGGCGCTGGCCATCGCGATCGCAGCCAGCCTGCTGGATTTTGCCGCCGAGATGGCAGGACTGCATGGCAACTGGCCACTGGTGCGCTTCGCGCTGGGTGCAACGCTGGGCGGGATGATGAGCGCCCTGGTGTCCGACGCGCTGCGCCGCGAAGGTCAAGCAAACCTGGCCACGGATTAACACGGATCAATACGGATACTGCACGGCAGAAAACGGCCACGGATTAACACCGACCAACACGGAGAGGTCTCGGCAGGAAACGGAGTTATCCGTGTTCATCCGTGGAAATCCGTGGCTGGTTGTTTTTTTAGTCCACGCGGTACACGAACTGCCCGCCGACGATGGTCGCAACCACTTTACCGGTAAGCTGCCAGCCGTCGAAGGGGGTGTTGCGCGCGCGGGAGCGCGAGTCAGAGGCGCGGAAGGTCCAGCGCGCGGCGGGATCGAACACGGTGACGTCGGCCACCGAGCCGCGGGCCAGGCTGCCGCGTCCTTTCAGGCCAAGCACGCGGGCCGGGCCGGTGGAGAGCAGCTCGACCACGCGCAGAAGCGGCACGCGCCGCTCCTTGTGCAGGCGGAGCACGGCGAGGCCCAGCGCCGTTTCCAGTCCCGTGACGCCGAAGGCGGCGCGTTCGAACTCGACGTCTTTCTCGTGGGCGGCGTGCGGCGCGTGGTCGGTGGCGATAGCGTCCACGGAACCATCGGCCAGGCCGACCAGCAGCGCTTCGCGGTCATCGGCGGAGCGCAGCGGCGGATTCATTTTGCAGCGTGTGTCGTACGGGCCGACGTTTTCGTCGATCAGCGTGAAGTGGTGCGGCGTGACTTCACAGGTGATGCGGGCGCGATTGCGCCGGCCGCGACGGACGGCTTTCAGCCCGGCGGCGGTGGAGACATGCGCCACGTGCAGCCGGGCGCCCACCTGGTGCGCCAGCCGGACGTCGCGCTCCACGATCTCCGCCTCCGCCGCCACCGGCATGCCGCGCAGCCCGAGGCGGAACGCCGTCGGCCCGTCATGCATCGAGCAGCCGCGGGTCAGGCGCGTGTCTTCCGCGTGCTGGATAACGGGCAAGCCGACCTGCGTCGCCAGCCGCAGCGCCTCGCGCATGATCTGCTCGTCGAGGATCGGTCGGCCGTCATCGGTAAAGCCCACGGCGCCGGCGCGTTCCAGGGCGCGGAAATCGGTGAGCCTCTCGCCCTTGCTGCCGGCGGTTGCGGCAGCGATGGGGAACACGTTGACCACGGCGCCGCGTGCCGGGTCACGCATCCAGGCGGTGATTTCCGGCGAATCGTTCACCGGCGCAGTGTTGGGCATGGCGCAGACGGAGGTGAATCCGCCCGCCGCCGCCGCCGCCGTGCCGCTGGCGATGGTCTCCTTGTACGATTGACCGGGCTCGCGCAGGTGGACGTGCAGGTCAATGAACCCGGGCGCCACCATCAGACCGCGGGCGTCCAGGGTCTCGTCGGCCGAACCGCGGATCTTGTTGCGCGGCGCCACCTCGGCCACCCGCCCGTCACGCAGCAGGACGTCCATTTCGGCGTCCAGCCGCTGCGACGGGTCCATGACCCGGCCGCCCCTGATCATCACCGACGCCGGTTTTTTCTCTTTAACCATCAAGAACCTTTAGCCACGGATTCACACGGATGAACACGGATATTTTTTCTGTCATTGGTGAAGAGCAGCCGGCGTAGCTGCGGACGTGGCCCAAAGTTCCGCAGAAGCCCAACCTCAATCGTGGTTGCCCGAAGGTAGTTGAGGACCTGAGCTTCGTGCGTAGAGTCAAGGTTGTGGACAGCTTTCAATTCCACTAACACCTTGCCATCGATCAACAGGTCGGCGCGAAAATCGCCGATCTGCTCTCCGCGAAACCACACCGGGATCGGTACCTGTCGCTCAACCTTCAGTCCAGCTTGGGTGAGCGCCTTGAACATCGCCTGCTCGTAAACCGATTCGAGAAATCCGTGTCCTAACTCGTTGAAGACCTCGTAGAAGACTCCAATAATCTTGTCAGTCAACTCTTCTTGCAGTAATCCGTGTTTGTCCGTGTTCATCCGTGGCTGATTCTTCATCTCGCCGCTCCGAGACACCGCGCCAGGATGGCCATGCGCATGGCCACGCCGTTCTGCACCTGCTCGCGGATGACGGATTGCGGTCCGTCCGCCACTTCGTTGGTAAGTTCCATGCCGCGGATCATGGGCCCTGGGTGCATGACCAGGGCGTCGCGCCGCGCCAGTTTCATGCGCTCCGGCGTCAGCTGGTAGCCGGCGATGTAGTCGGCCACCCGGATGGAGCGGCCTTTGAGACGCTCCTTCTGCACGCGCAGCATCATGACCACGTCTGCGCCGCGCAGTGCGTCCTCCATGTGGCGGGTGATGCGCACGCCCGGCGCAAGCGTGGCGGCCACTTCGGGCGCGAGTTCCGGAGGGCCGCACAGCGTCACCTGCGCCGAAAACTTGCTCAGCAGGTGCGCATTCGAGCGCGCCACCCGGCTGTGGTAAATGTCGCCCACGATGGCCACGCGCAGTCCGGCCAGCGATTTGCGATGCCGCAGGATGGTGAACGCGTCCAGCAGCGCCTGCGAAGGATGCTCGTGCATGCCGTCGCCGGCGTTGATGACGGGAATATCCAGATGCCGGGCCAGCAGGTGCGGCGCTCCCGCCGCCGGGTGCCGCAGGACGATGGCATCGGCGCCGGTGGCGCGCAGCGTGTGCCCGGTATCCGCCAGCGACTCCCCCTTCTCGATGCTGGAGGCTTGGGCATGAATCACCGTGGTGGTGGCGCCCAGCGCCTTGGCGGCGAACTCGAAGCTGACGCGGGTGCGGGTTGAGGCTTCGTAAAACAGCAGCGCGATGCGGCGGTTGCGCAGCAGCGGACGCGCGCGCCCCGCGACCATCCGGCGCGCCAGGCGCAGCAGGAACTGGATTTCCTCCGCAGGTAAGTGTTCGATGTCGAGCAGCGAGCGCAGGCCGCGCCGCAGGCCGCCAGGCTGGCTGTTTGTGTTCACCGCGCCGGCGCCTCCAACAGCGTAACTTTGTCCGCGCCGTCCACCTCGGTCAGATTGACCTCGACCATCTGCTCACGCGAAGTCTCGATGCGCCGTCCGACGAACGCCGCCTCGATCGGCAGCTCACGGTGCCCGCGGTCCACCAGCACGCAGAGCTGCACGCGGCGTGGGCGTCCTTGATCGAACAGCGCATCCATGGCCGCCCGTGTGGTGCGGCCCGTAAACAGCACGTCGTCCACCAGGATGATGTCCATGCCTGCGACGTCGAATCCGATCTCTGCCTTCTGCACCACCGGCTTGGGCGCGACCGGCGTCAGGTCGTCGCGGTACAGCGCGATATCCAGACTGCCCACCGGCGGCTTCACGCGCTCGATGCGCTGGATCAGCTTCCCCAGCCGCTGCGCCAGCGGCACGCCGCGCCGTTTGATTCCCACCAGGCCGAGGTCCTGCACGCCGCCGGTCTTCTCCACGATCTCGTGCGCCAGTCGGACCAGCGTGCGCTCGATCTCCGAGGCCGACATCACCTGGGTTTCGCGATGCGATTGGGCGCGGGTTCGCGCGGGCTGGGCGCTCATAAGGGCAGGTGGAAGCTCTGGTGCCAACGCGCCCCGGGGGCAGGCGCAAGGCGGAAAATCATACGTGGTCGCGGCCAAGTGTCGCAAGCCGGAGCGCTACGAAAAGCTTCAGAGCGACTGGCCGGCCAGCCGGGAGCGGATCCGGCATTTCCCGCGTAACTTATTGATATTGCAGTGTGTTATCTAGACTGGCGTCGTCCGAAAAACGAGCCCCCCAAAGCGCCACCGGCGGCCGCAAACAAGACGAAGACCACGAGAAACACGGCCAGCATCACCGTTACCAGTGTGGCAATGCCTTCGGGTGTGGACATGCGCTCGATCATCTGCCGGACAGCGGGATCGGGATTGGCTTCGGCGGCCTTCTCCAACTGCTGGCGGAAAGCGGCGCGGAACTGGCGGCCGCGCAGCACCTGCATCAGGCCGAAGAAGAACACGTACACCAGATAGCCCAGCAAGCCGGTGAGAGCGCCCAGCCGGAAGCCCATGCCGGTGGAGACGTCGGACTGTGTGCGCTCGCGGTACAGCACTACCGTCAGCGCTCCTGCGCCCAGCATCCACAGGCAGCAGCCCAGGCTGACGAAGGGAATCACCGAGAGCACGCCGGCGATGGCGCCCGTCAATCCCGCCAGCGGCAGCGCCCGCGCCCACTGGACGCTCCCCGGAGCCGTCGGGCCTGCGGAAGCACTTCCTGTCGGCGCCGGAGCCGGAAGAGTTTCAGGGAATGTCGGAGCCGGCGGAGGCAGTTCCGCCTCCGGAGGCGGCGTTACCCGGATCTGCGGGGCGCCGCACTGCGAGCAGAAGGGAACGCCCGCTTCGACCTGCGCTCCGCATTGCGGACAGGGATGTTCCACGAGGCAGCCAACTTACCGCACGGCCGTGACGGGCGCAAGGCGAGCTACATCGTTTCCCGCTCGCCGCGCAGTTGCACCAGGGCGACGCCGAACTTCGTCCCCGTGCCCTTGGGTCGGACGCCCACCACGCGGAACTTGTGCTGGCTGCCCGCTACCAGTTCGACCTCGTCGCGGTCCCTGCCGCGTTCCGGCTTGCAGACCACCTCGCCGGTATCGTCCCGGAAGTCGATGTCGCCGTGACATTCGGTCACCTTGCCGTACCGCGAGAGTTCCTGGCGATAGAAGTCCAGCACCTTGCGCGGCTGATCGTCGGTCTCATAACTGGCGGCCACTACCTTCAGGCCGAAGAGCGACGTGGCAATGGAAACCGTGGCGCGGCCGGGGCTGTCTTCGTCATCCGCGGCCTCGCGCGCTCCGGGATACGCCGCTACGCCCACCTGTGCGATATCGAACTTGTCCTTGCGCACCTTGAGTTCGCCCACGGGTGTAGTGATCTCGACCTTCTTGGGCTGTTCTCCCTTTTCTTCCTCGATGTTCATGCTGCATGCGCCCAGCAGAAAGACCAGCGGAACCGCCGCCAGTGAAAACACAATTGCGAACCGGGAACTCGATCGCGACGACATGGCAATGCTCCTTTGACTCAGGGATGAGGCGCCGGCGGGGCGGCGGTCGCCGCCTGCGGCGCGGTGGGCTCAAGGTCGATGCCGGCGCCGCGCGCCGCCACGCCGGGAATGGTCACCGGCAAACGGCCGCGCACCGCCATCTCGCCGAACAGCGCCTTCGCCGCGCTGATTTCCGACGTCGGCACGCCGGAATACGTGCACAAATAGTTCTCCACGGCGGGGAAGTCCGCGCCCAGATAAGGATTGCCCAACGCGACCACGACGGTGCGCGCCCCGGCGTTCTGCAGCAGGTCGCCCAGCAGCTTCCTGGGTGCTTCCGCCAGCGAAACCGAGTTGACCGACTGACCGTTCACCAGCACGCGCCGTCCCGCCGTGGGAGAGGAAAACACCGCCGCCACCACCGCCGTGGCTTGTTGCGCTGCTTCCAATGCGCGCGGGGCGAGTGCGGCGGCCGTCCGCAAGTCCACGAAGAGGACCTCCGCCTGCGGGACGCGGGCGCGAATCTCGCGCTGCAACACCCGGCCGTACTCGCTGCGCAGGTCGTCCGCAAAGATCACGGCCAGCAGTCGCCCCCCTCCCTGGGAGAAATACGCATCGGACGCGGTTACGGTTCCCTCGCCCTGGGGCGCGGGCGGCGGTGCCGGCCGGAAGCTCTCCGCCCGCAGCGGCAGCAGCGTTCCATTCGAGCGCACCAGCGTGACCGCGGCGTCAGAGACCTCCTGCGCCAGCGCCAAACTCTGGGGCCGGGCCACCCGGCGCGAGAGCTGGTGGATGTCCACCAACTTTGCCCGGTCGAGCCCGACCGAGGCCTTCAGCCGCAGCAGCTTCCGCACGCTGGCATCGATGCGCTCCTCGGAGATCTCGCCGCTGCGCACGGCGTCGAGCAGCGCGCGATACGAGGTCTCGATATTCGCCGGGATGGTGATTAGGTCCTGCCCGGCCTTCACCGCATCCACCGCGGCTCGTCCCGGATTGCGGCCATTGCCGTTGGCGTACAGCCGGGTGATGGCGTGCATCTCCATGGCGTCGGTGACCACGACGCCCTGGAATCCGAGCTGACTTTTCAGCAGGCCGGTCACCACGCCGGGCGAAGTCGTGGCCACGCGGTCCGCGGCGGGCTCGAGCGCCGGCACCGTAACGTGCGCCGTCATGATGGAATCCACGCCTGCGGCTATCGCCTGGCGAAACGGCACGAGCTCCACTGCCTCCAGATGCGCACGGTCCACGCTGACCCGGGCGATGCCGATGTGCGAATCGGTCTCCGTATCGCCGTGGCCCGGGAAGTGCTTGGCGGTGGTCAGCAATCCGTTCGCGCGCGCGGCGCGAATATAGGCCGTGACGAATCGGCTCACCTCTTCCGGATCCTCTCCGAAAGCACGCGTGTTGATGATGGGATTGGCGGGTTCGGAGTTCACGTCGGCCACGGGAAAGAAGTTCCACACCACGCCCAGCGCGCGGGATTCCTCCGCTACTACGCGGGCGAAGGCTTCCACGTACTCGGTGCGGCCGGCGGCCCCGAAGGCCATGGCGTGCGGAAAGGGCGTGGTGCCGTCGAAGCGCATCGACGGGCCGCGCTCGAAGTCGGCGGCGAAGATCAGCGGCACGTCGCTCTCCCGCTGCAACTGGTTGGTGAACATGGCCGCTTCGTAGGGCTGATTGCGGTACACCATGCCGTTCTCCGAGCGCACCGTCAGCAGGAATCCGCCCACGTGATAGCGGTCGATGGCGTCGCGCAGCGCCAGGTACTCCGGACTCTCCAGGTTCAGGAACTGGGCCGGCGCTTTGAGCATGAACATTTGGCCGACCTTCTCTTCCAGTGACATCCCGCGCAGCGTGCGCTCCGCCCACTTCTCCCCGCCGCGCGTCAGCCGCACCGGACCCGGTTGTTGGAATTTGTCGCGCGCAAGCGAGGAGGGAACCAGCAGGAGAAAGAACAGAACCACCAGCCGCACGCGCATCACGGTGAACATAGCAGAGGTGCCCCAGGTTGTCCGGTGCCTTTTGAGTTTCGCGTGCAAGCGATAAGCAGTAAGCGATAAGCCTTTGGCTCTTGGCTTTTGGCTTACTGCTTATTGCTTATCGCTGCTTCCACGATGCCCTGCGCTTCCTCCTGGACCCTCACATCATCGCCAAACCCGCGCAGCCAGTGGACATCGGGCTCTCTGCGGAACCACGTCATCTGGCGCTTGGCGTAATTGCGATGCGCCTGCTGCGTGGCCCACACCGCCAGCTTCGGATCGATTTCCCCTCGCAGGAACTGTACGGCTTGCTTGTAGCCGAGCGAGCCTAAGGGTCGGGCGGCTTCGCCATAGCGCTCAAGCAGCTCGCGCGTCTCCTCGATGAGTCCCTGCTCGAACATGCGCTTGGCGCGCTGGTTGATGCGCGCATAAAGCGCGTTGCGCTCCGGATTCAGCCCGATGCGCAGCACGCGGAAGCCGGTAAGGGGATCGCGGCCCTTCCGCCAGAGGTCAGTCATCCTGCCGCGGGCTTGCAAACACACCTCAAGCGCGCGGATGAGCTTCGGCGCGTCGTTGGGGTGAACTTTCTCTGCCGCCGCCGGATCGAGCCGCCGAAGCATGCGGTGCAAGTGAGCCGGCCCGCGTTTGCGTGCGCTGGCGCGCAGCCGCTCGCGCAGTTCTTCCGAGCGCGGCGGGCCGGGGAACAGGCCCTCGACCAGCGCCCGCAGGTACAGCCCGGTTCCCCCGGCCACAATGGGCAGATGCCCGCGCTCGCGAATCTCCGCCAGCACGGCGCGGGCGCGACGCGCGTAATCGCCCGCGGTGATGGATTCCGTCGGCCCGACCACATCCAGCAGATGATGAGGGACGCGCCGCCGCTCTTCGGCCGAAGGCTTGGCCGTGCCGATCTCAAACTCGCGGTAGAACGCGACCGAGTCGCAGTTGACGATCTCGCCGCCGAACCGCTCCGCCAGCGCCGCTGCCAATGCGCTTTTTCCGCTGCCGGTAGGTCCAACCACGATGACCAGCAGCGGATCACGCTCTCCTGCAGCTTCTTGAGAACTCACCGCGCTCCCCACGGGATGCTGCCGCCGTAGCGCGCCAGCACAAAGGCCAGCACCAGCAGAGCGATCAGGATCAGTCCGATGGCTTCCCGCCGCTCCGCGCGCATGCTTTACCGCAACTCGTTCCTTCCCGGGTTGTAGTAAAAGTGGAAGCGCAGTTCCAGGTAATTGCCGCGGAACTCAGCAGGCAGAGGCGGGAAGGGATTGGAGGCGGTGATGCCGCCCCAGGCGGCGCGGTCGAGCGAGACGTCGCCCGAGGTCTGCGCCAGCCGCATGCCCGCTACGCTGCCGTCCTTCAGGATGGCGAACTGGATGGAGACCTTGCCGCTCTTCAGCAGCGGCGGGCGCGCGGCTTCGGGAACCAGCGCGTACCAGTTCTGGCGCACGGCCAGCAGCACACGCGACAAGTAGGGTCCGAAGTCCACGCCCATGGTGTCGCTCATGATGTCGAGGTCGCTGCGCACCTTGGCGGGAGAGCCCGGTCCCAGGCCGTAGTCGCCTCCCGAGCCCACCGTGCCCCCGGCGCCGCCGCGTGCGGCGGCCGCGCGCGTGGCTTCTTCGAGTGTGGAGCCGGCCGAGCGCCCCGTGCCGAACACGCCGCCACGTCCGCGCGCCATCGGCGGGGCCTGCAGGCTCGCCACCTCGGTTCCCGGCGGCGTTTGCTCCGTGCCGCCCTGGGCGGGCGGCGCTGCGGCGGCGCTCCCGCCTGCCTGCGGCAGGACGCCGGGCGAGGGAGGCGCCGGCGGCGCACTCACCCCCGGCGGCCCGGGACGACGGCTGTCCCGCAGCTCGTCCAGTGTCTTCTTGTCCGGCACCGGAGCCCGCGAGGTGGCGATGCGGTCCTTGTCGGAGATGATCTTCGTATCCGGCGGCTTCGCCGGGGGCGCCTGCGAGTCCGGCGGCAACTCGAGATACGTCAGCTCCTTGTTGCGCAGCAGCTCTTCGGTGGTGGCCACGGTGATGCCGCGCGACTGCGGCAGGAGCGGCGGCAGCAGCACAAGGCCCAGCACGGCCACGATGTGGGCGATGATGGAAATCAGCATGCCTTCGCGACGGCGGGCGCGCGTGCGTTCGTCGTCGATCTCCAGCAGCAGCGCGGGGGCTTCGATCTCCGGAAGCGGCGGGCGGGGCGAACCGCTGCCGTCCCGGCCGGAACCGGTCTCGGAAGCGATCGGGATGAGCTGCCGCGTGGCCACGCCTCAGTCCTGCAACCCGCGGAAGGGCAGTCGGTCGCGCGCCATCCGGCGGGAAAAGCCGTATCTATTGTCTCACTCCCTTACAGGTCGCGCCCGCCCGCAGGGACGGGAGGGAGCCGGTTCGCTACGGGTTGCGCCTTCGACGATGCCTGACGGTGCCCCATGTCTGCGCCACGCTGTTCGGCGCAGACGTGGGGTTCGTAGTCATTCATGGTGGCGTGCTCGGCTTCCCACGGCTCTCCTTATGTTTTTCCTTCGTGTCCTTTGTGGTTGGCTTTCAGTTCGCCCATTCGTCGGTGCCCCATGTCTGCGCCACGCTGTTCGACGCAGACGTGGGGTTCGTAGTCATTCATGGTGGCGCAGTCGGCTTCCCATGGCTCTCCTTCGTTCTTCCTTCGTGTCCATTGTGGTTGGCTTTTCAGTTCGCAGATCGCAGTTCGCCGATTCGCGGTGCCCCATGTCTGCGCCACGCTGTTCGGCGCAGGCGTGGGCTCAGCGTCCCGTTCCCGGCACACCTTCCAGTTGGATGCGGCGGCCGTGCTCCCGGATGGCGCCCAGGATGTCGAGTGCCAGGGACAGGGCGCGACGGCCGTCCTCGAGCGGCACCAGCGGCCGCGAGCGCTCGCGCACCGCGCGCAGGAAGGCGCGCAGCTCGGCGTGCAGAGGCTCTTCGCGCACTACCTCCGGCCGTGCCACGGCAATCCCCGGATTGGTAAACGGAAGCCCGGTTTCCTCGGGCGGGGCTGCGGCTGCGGCTGCCGGGTCCACGGTGAACACCAGCACGTCCTGCCGCGAATAGTCCACGGAGATGTACTGGTGCGGCTGGAAGAAGCGCAGCTTGCGCACCCGCTCGGTCGAGACCCGGCTGGCGGTGAAGTTGGCCACGCACCCGGAATCGAATTCCATGCGCACGTTGGCGATGTCCACCTTGGAGGAGAGGATGGGCAGGCCCACGGCGCGCACCTCCTTCACCGGCGAAGAGACGAACGAGAGCACGATATCGAGGTCGTGGATCATCAGGTCGAGCACCACGTCCACGTCGAGCGAGCGCGGCGTGAACACGCTCAGCCGGTGCACCTCGAAGAACATGGGCGAGTTCACCAGCGCCGCCGTGGCCCGCACCGCCGGGTTGAAACGCTCCAGGTGCCCCACCATGCCGATGCGCCCGGTGCGCTGCGCCAGGCGGATCAGTTCATCGGCTTCGGGTAGGGAAGCCGCCAGCGGCTTCTCAATCAGGACGTCGATGCCGGCTTCCATCAGCGCCCGCGCCACTTCCAGATGCGCCACCGTGGGCACGGCGACCGAGGCGGCATCCACCTCGCCGCGCAGTTCTTCCAGCAAGTTGAAGCGGCGAGTGGAGAACTCGGAAGCTACGGCCGCGGCGTGGGAAGGGTTGTGATCGCAGACGCCGACAAGTTCGACGTTGCCGTCCTGCTCGGCCAGCTCGCGATACACGCGGGCATGATTCCGCCCGAAAGCGCCTACGCCGACGACGGCGACCCGGGTTTTAGCGTTCTCAGGCGAAGTAGGTGGCAAGAGGAGTGTCCAGTGAATCTCTCCGTCAGGCTAACGGTCCTAAGGTGATATTCCTCTTTGCTGCCGAGTTGTCACCCGCGATGAAAACCACAAACGACTGATGAACTTCAAGCCCTCGAATGTCAACGCTGGGCAAGCCAAAGAAGGTTTGACCCGCCATAACCACTTCTCTCTCTGCAGACTGGGCAGAACGCGGACAACAGATGCAGTACCGCTGCGTATAACGGTGCCGTGTCAACTGCATGGAACCGCTACATGGTAGCAGTCTCGCCCAGAACCCCGCTTAGGTACCTCACCGACTGACGCCCGTTCCTAAGTGGAATAGCCATCCTGTCCTATCATGCATTTTGCTATTGACAAACAAAAAGCGAAAGTGCTATCCTGCTTCCGATTTTCTGGGTGGTGTCCGCGCGGCAAAGTAGGAAACCGGAGTATCCGGCAAGTCCAATGATATCAATAATTTGACCATAAGTCCCGTCTATCCAAGGATTTTGCCCGATTTCGTGCTTTAACCCGTTGATTCCATTGGACCCCAGGGGGAGGGGAGGGTATCTTGAACATCCCGCTCTGCCAGCACATCAAGGCCGATGGCAAGCGCTGCGGCTCGCCCGCCATGCGCGGCAAGCGCCTCTGCTTCTTCCACGGACGCCAGGCGCCACGCATCCGCAAGATGGCCCGCGACGGGCGCTGGCTCCCCGCCTTCCACGCCGAGCGCCCCATCGACTGGATGCTCGCCGAAACCTACCGCCTGGTCTCCGAAGGCCGGGTCTCGCTGCGCCAGGCGCAACTGCTCATCTACGCCATGCAGATCACCGTTGCCTGCGAGAAGTACAAAAGCCACGAATAGGAGGTGTTTATTCCAGGGCAAGGGCTCGAGTTCACTCGTGCCCCAATTGACCGCACGAAACCTGGGCTTCAGCCCCTGAGGCCAAAACCTCACCTCAGCGGCTAAGGCCGGGGTTCTTCCGGACCTTTTCGGCCTGGCTGAAGCCAGGCCCCTCCCCTGGGTTTTCTCGGCGCTCTCTGCGTTCTCGGCGATGAAAGAGCCGTTGCCTTTCGTGGTTCCGCTGTCACCGCGGCGCGTGCCGCGGCGCTACCATGGCATGCAGGGAAGTGATGTCGGCAATCCTTCGTAGTTCACGTTGGCGGGCCCCCGCGCCGGCGTTGATGGCGGCGCTGATCCTCCTTGCATGTCTTCTCTCGGTCGGCGCTGCGGCCCAGACAGAATCCGAAGCCAAAGACGAAAGCAACCCGTCGCTTTCAGCCGAGCAGATCCTGACGCAGGCGCGCGCGCTGCATGCGGCGGGTCGCTTCGCAGCGGCGCTCCAGCCGCTCGAGACCTATCTGGCTTCCGATCCGCGCAACACGGTGGTGCGCCTGGAATACGCGCGCACACTTGCCATCCTGCGGCGATTCCCGGAAGCGGCGCGCGAGTACCGGCGCCTGCTGGAGACGGAGCCGCAGAACGCGGCGGCCTTGGTCGGCACGGCCAAGGTGGCATCGTGGCAGGGACAGAACCAGAAGGCGCTTGAGACCTACGACCGCGTCCTGGCGCGCAATCCCACGCTCTACGACGCGCTGGTGGGGAAGGCCTTCGTGCTGTTGTGGATGGGACGCCAGGAGGAAGCGCGCGCGCTGTTCACCGAAGCGCAGCGGCAGTATCCCAACGACCGCGAAGTGCGTGAGGCGCTCGAGTCGTTGGGCGGGTCGGGCGCGAGCACGGTGAGTGCGTCGCCCGTCCGAACCGATGCGGCCGGCGAGCACGCAAAACCCGCGACGGACGAGACCTGGAAGCCGGTGGCGAGCGAGGACGCAAAGCCTGCTCCGGCGGAGACTCCGAAGCCGGCGCCGGCAGAAGCTCAGAAGCCGGCGAGCGGGCCGCCTGTCGCGAGCCTTTCGCCCGGCGCTGTGGTTCGGACTCCCGTTGCCCCTCCTGCGACGCGGGGCAGCAAGACGATGAAACCGACGGCCGCGCCGGTTGCGGTGCTGCGGCAGGAATCCGATGGTACGCAAGCCGCGGCGGGTTCTTCGTCGCCGCTGCGCATCTCGCTGGCCGGCGCCATCCAGTTTGTGCTGTTGGGGCTGGTGGCGGTGGTGGTGGGCGCGATCGCCTACCGCACGTATCGTGTGCGCCTCCCGGCAGCGCCGCTGCCGGGGCGGCGGGTCTTCGAGCTGCCGCCGAGTTCCCTGGTTCAGCCGCCGCAACCGGCACGCAACGGCAACGGGAAGGAAGGGCCGCTGGCGGGGCGCGTTTTGGTCGTCCATCCGCAGGAAGCGGTGCGTGACTTTGCGCGCAAAGTGCTGGCGGGCGCGGGCGCCGAGGTGCTGGCGCTGGGACGCGGCGAAGACGCCGTGGTTCGGCTGGAGAAATCGCCCTACGACGCCATTGTTGTCAGCGACCGGTTGCCGGCGGGCTGGAGCGGCCGTGAGATCTATCGCTGGCTGGAGCGCCACCAGCCGGGCGCGGAGCGCAAGTTCGTGCTGGCGCTCACCGACGAAACCGACGCCGAGATGCAGGCCTTCCTGGAGGAATCGCGGGCGCTGGCCATCTCCGCGCCCTTCGGCGTCAGCGACCTCCTGGCCATGACGCGGTTGGCGATGGGAAGGGCGAGAACGAACGGCGATCTGCGAACTACGAACTGAGAAACTGAGAACTGAGAACTGAGAACTGTTACTGCCTCCTCGCCTTCTTCAGCAACGCCATCTGGCCCGCGTGGTAGATGTTGTGCTGCACCAGACCGTGCAGCATGAAATAGACCGTTTGCGGCTTGCCCGGCACTTTGCGCCCGAGGCGCGAGTCAGGGATGCGCCGCACGGCGCGATGCAGCGCGCGGTGCGCGTCCGCAAGCGCCTGTTGAGCCCGCTTCCAGGCGGCGGCGCTCGTATCGGTGACTTTGGGGAAGTTCTCTGCGGCGGAGACGCGCACGCTCCGTCCCTCCACGCGGCGCAGCACGGCGCGGTTCCAGGTGGTGACGTGCAGCACCAGCTCCCAGATGGAGTGCGCGTGCGGCACCGGATGCGCGGCGGCGCGGCGCGCGTCCACTCCGGCGAGCACCTGGCGCAGCGAGGGGCCGTGCCAGGCGCCACCGGCGTAGGAGCGCTGGAGCTGGTCGGCAATGCGGATAGTCTCTTTCATGGGTAGATCCTTCACTTCGTTCAGGATTCCGGCGCGCGGCTCAGAACGCTGCTTAAGCGCCTAAAGTTTCGCGTTTCACGTTTCGCGTTTCAAGTTTCATGTTCGGCCTCTCATGTTTCTGCTTTTGTCGAGAAACGAGAAACGAGAAACGAGAAACCAGAGCTACGGAACGTCGGCCTGGATAGCGATGCCGGCGTCGTCGGCGGCGTGGAGCATGGCGTCGCCGTCGAGCAGCAGGCATTTGCCGGCGTCGAGGGCGAGGCAGGTGGCGCCGGCGCGGCACATGGCGTCAATGGTGGGCAGGCCGACGACGGGGACGTCGAAGCGCATGTCCTGACCGGGTTTTGCGACCTTCACCACGGTGAGAGAGCGCCGCAGGGTGGAGGCAGAGCCTTCGAGGCTCTTCATGATCTCGCCGGCGCGCAGGATGGCGGCGTCGGTGCCTTCCATGGCTTCGACGGCGACGCAGGCGGCGCCGGCCACGACTACAGTCTGCCCGATGTCGTGCTGCGCCAGGTGGCGTGCGACGCCGCGGCCGTAGGCGATGTCCGCAGCTTCCTCGGCGGTGGGCTTGCGTTTGGTGAGCACGCCGTTGCGTGCCAGCAGGGGCTCCAGATAGGCGGTGGAATCCATGAGGACGATGCCTTCGTCGGCCAGCACGTTGGCGACGGCCCCGATGATGGCGTCAGTGTTGCGCGAGCGGAGCGAGAGCAGGAGCTTCGCCAGCCGCCAGTCGGGCTTGATGGAAGAGAAGATCTGCTTGTGTTTCACCTGGCCGGCCATCACGGCGCGCGTGACGCCCGCCTGCTTGAAGGTGTCGATGAGGCGGCTGAGTTCGCCGAGCGACAGCCAGTGGACGGCGGCCGCGCCGCGCGATTCGATCTCCGGCCAGGTCTCTTCCTTGATGGCAGCTACCACCACTTCGGCGCCCCGAGAGACCGCGGCCTCCAGCACCAGGAGCGGGAAGCGGCCGTTGCCGGCAATGAGACCGAGACGGTCAGGCATGGTGGAGCCAGTGTAGCAGCGGTGAACCGTGAGGCGGCAGGTGGCGGGGGAATGGAAAGCATTCAGCAATCAGCATTCAGCAGTCAGCCAATGCGAATAGTGCCAGCTCCGGCGTTTTGGCTGATTGCTGATTGCTGAGTGATGACGGCTACTTGATAATCCCGCGCTGCGAACTCTCGATGAAGCGGATGAGCAAGGAGACGTCTTCGCCGAGGTCACCCTCGCCTTTGAGCTTCGCGAGCGCCTGAGCGGTGTTGAGTTTCGAAGCCAGCAGAACCTTATAGGCGTGATGGAGCCTGCGGATGCGTTCCGGGCTGAAGCCGCGGCGTTCCAGGCCGACCTTGTTGAAGCTGTAGGCGTGGACTTCGCGCTTGGCGCTGGTGAGCGAAAAGGGCAGGACGTCCTGGGTGATGGTGGTGCCGCCCCCGATATACGCGTGCGTCCCGATGCGCACAAACTGATGCACGGGACAGAGGGCGCCGACCACAGCCCAGTCCTCGACGGTGACATGGCCGGCGAGGGTGGCGGCATTGGCCAGCATGGCGTGGTCGCCGATGATGCAGTCATGGGCGATGTGCGTATAGGCCATGATGAGGGTGTGGCTGCCGATGCGGGTGACGCCTCCGCCGCCCTGGGTGCCGCGATGGATGGTGACGCACTCGCGGATGGTGTTGTGATCGCCGATCTCCAGGCGGGTCTTTTCCCCGGGCGTGAATTTCAAGTCCTGCGGATCAAGGCCGACCGAGGCGAAAGGGAAGATGCGGTTGTGGCTGCCCATGCGCGTCGGTCCCTGCATGGCCACGTGGGAGATGAGCTCGCAGTGCTCGCCCATTTCCACGTCCGGCCCGATCACGCAGTACGGTCCGATGCGGCAGGTAGCGGGAATAACGGCGCCGGGATCGACGATCGCGGTGGGATGGATGCTGGTTGGAGTCTCGAGTTTCACACGTTGCGGGGACTATCCCTCCGGCTCGCCGGCTTCGGCCGCAGGCTGCGCGCGGCGCCGGTCGACGAGCGCGCAGCTCACGGTGGCCTCGCAGGCCAGCTTGCCGTCGACATAGGCCTTGCCCTGCATGCGGACGGCGGTCATGCGCCAGGCCGTCACCTCGACCTCGATGCGGAGCTGGTCGCCGGGCAGCACGGGCCTGCGGAAGCGGGCGCGCTCGATGCCGGTAAAGACCATGAGCTTGTCGTCGCGGTCTTCCACTTCGGTGAGCAGCAGAGCGCCGCCGGCCTGCGCAATCGCTTCCACGATGAGCACGCCGGGCATGATGGGCTGGCCGGGGAAATGGCCGGCAAAGTAGGGCTCGTTCACGCTCACGTTCTTGATGGCAACGATGCGCTGCTTGCGCGTAAGGTCGATGACGCGATCGATGAGCAGGAAAGGATAGCGATGGGGCAGGATCTTCTGGATCTCGGCGATGGAGAGCACGGAGCGCGGCTCGGCGGGCGCTTCCGCCAGCTCGGTCTTGGCGTGATCGGTCATGTCGATTCGCACTCGGCGGAAGTTGCGTCCCGGTGCTGGGCAACGATTATAGTGGATGCGCGAAGGAGGGCGCGCAGGGAGGAGAGGAAGCAGCCCGGAATTCCCCCGTTGGCGAAGGCGTCCAATCTATCCGTTATACTTATATCCATGCATGGAACACTCGTAACAAAAGGTGGCGCGACCGGCGGCTTGTCCGATCTGCTGGCCTACTTCCGCGAGCGGCAGCCGCAGATGACGGAGACGCTGCGCAAGCTGGTGGAAATGGAGTCGCCCAGCAACGACAAGGCGGCGGCGGACCGTCTGGCCGCCCATCTGGCGGAGACCTTCGAACGCCTGGGCGGGCGGACGCGCCTGCATCGCGCCGAGCAGTTCGGCGACCACGTGGAGGCGGAGTTCGCCGGCGGCGCGGGCAAGCCGGTGCTGCTGCTGGGCCACTATGACACGGTGTGGGAGCTGGGCACGCTGGCGAGCATGCCGTTCCGCATCGCGGACGGACGGGCCTACGGGCCGGGCGTGTATGACATGAAGGCGGGCATCACGCTGATGATGTACGCGCTCGAAGGATTGCTGGAGACACGCGGCGCGCTGCCGCGTCCGGTGCGCCTGCTGCTGGTCTCCGACGAAGAAGTCGGCAGCGAATCGTCGCGGGCCATCACCGAAGGGCTGGCGAGGGAGTCGGCGGCGGTGCTGGTGCTCGAACCCGCCACCGGTCCGGAAGGTGCGGTGAAGACCTCGCGCAAGGGAGTGGGTGAGTATCGCGTGAAAATCACCGGCATCCCCGTGCACGCCGGGATCGAGCCCCAGAAGGGCGCGAGCGCCATCCACGAACTGGCGCGGCAGATCGCCCGCATCGAGAAATTCAATGACTACGAACGGGGTTTGACGGTGAACGTCGGTGTGATCGGGGGCGGAACGCGGACCAACGTGGTGGCCGCGGAAGCGTGGGCGGCGGTGGATGTGCGCGTGGCGCGCATGAGCGACGCGCCGCGCATCGAGCGCAAGTTCCGCTCGCTGCGGCCCAAGGATGAGCGCTGCAAGCTGGAAGTGACCGGCGGCGTGAATCGTCCGCCCATGGAGCGGACCGAAGGGGTGGCGACGCTCTACGAATTGGCGCGCGAGCTGGCGCGCGGTCTCGGCGTGGACCTGAAGGAGTCAGCCACCGGAGGCGGTTCGGACGGCAACTTCACCGCGGCGCTTGGCGTGCCCACACTGGATGGGTTGGGAGGATTGGGCGACGGCGCCCATGCCCGCCATGAGCAGGTTGTGCTGGACGCATTGCCCTGGAAGGCGGTGCTGGTCGCCGGACTGATCGCCTCCGTCAAGGACTGAGCGGATTCGCCCCGACGCCGGCCAGTTTTGACTCGGCCGATGGGGAAGCCTAGAATCGAAACAGATTCGGAGGTTCCATGGGCAAAATCGGCATGCCGGAAATCATCCTGCTGCTGGCGCTGGCGCTGCTGATCTTCGGCGCGGGCCGTCTTTCGGAGCTGGGCAAGGGACTGGGCGAAGGCATCCGCAATTTCAAGAGCGCCCTGAAGGAAGGCGAAAAGGAAGGCGAGAAGAAGAGCTAGGCACGACGAGTTTACGCACTCCTCCTCTGTTGTTCTTGTTTTACTCCGCGAACACCTCTGCAACGGCCGGTCAATTTTGCGATCTGCGAACTGTGAACCGCGAACCAAAGGCTCAAACCACGCCGTGCCGGCGTAGCATGGCGTAGACCATAGGAACCGGCAAGCCCACCACGTTGAAGTAGCAGCCCTCGATGCGGGTGGCCCAGCGGGAGGCGAGGCCCTGGATGGCGTAGGCGCCGGCCTTGTCGAGGGGCTCGCCGGTGGCTACGTAGTCGCGGATCTCGGCCGCCGACAGCCGGGCGAAGGTGACGCGCGTGGTCCGGGCGCGGACGTCTTCCACGTCGGGTCCAAGCAGGCACACCGCGGTGATGACGCGATGGCTGCGGCCGGAGAGGCGGCGCAGCATGCGGCGGGCGTCGGCAGCGTTGCGCGGCTTTTCCAGGATTTCACCACCCACGACCACAATGGTGTCGGCGCCGAGCACGAAATCCTGCGGGTGGCGGGCAAAGACCGCGGCAGCCTTCTCGCGCGCCAGGCGCCTGGCGAAGGCGAGCGGCGACTCGCGCGCCCGGCGGCGCTCCGGGACATCAGCGCTCTTCACCGTGAAGCCAATGCCGGCGTTGCGCAGGAGTTCCTGACGGCGCGGCGAAGCGGAAGCCAGAATCAGAGGCATGCAGAAACGATTCTACCCAAGGCCTAAGCGCTGTCTGGCGCGCTGTGCGCCCTTCTGCCAACTAAGGGCGGCCACTCCATGCGACGCTTGTTGACTTAGGGGCCCAGTCCAGGTGTAACGTTTCCCGGCAAGCGGCATCTGGCAGGGGCACGGGGGTGCAGACCTGCTCCGGGGGGGGGCTGGAGGGTATCGTCTACTTCCCACAAAGGTCCGCCGAAACTCGAAGTCCACGAGAACGGAGAGGGAGATTCTCAACCCAAAGGAGATTCTCATGCGTGTCGCACTGAAATGGATGCTGGTAGTGATGGCAGTGTGCGCGGTGGGCTGGGCGCAGTTGCCGACTTCCACCTTGAACGGAACGGTGACGGATCCGCAAGGCGCGGTAGTCAGCGGAGCCAAGGTCACCCTGACGCAGACCGGGACAGGAACCACCCGGGTGCTCACCACCGGGACGGATGGCAACTACACCTTCGCCAATCTGACACCTGGCGATTACAGCATGCGGATCGAGGCCCAAGGCTTCGCCACGCAGGAGACCAAGGACCTGCACCTGGACGTGGGTATCGCCCGGACGTTCAACGTTTCCCTGAAGGTAGCGCAGGCCGGAGAAGTCATCACGGTCAGCAGCCAGGAAGCGGGCTTGGAACTCACGCAGTCGCAGGTACAGGGTCTGATCGGGTCCAACACCGTGGAGAGCATCCCGCTCAACGGGCGCAATTTTTTGGAGTTGGCGTATCTGCTGCCCGGGAACCGGCCGGCGACGAACTACGATCCCACCAAGACCAACACGCTGGAAGTTTCTTCGGCGGGGGCGTTCGGGCGCGGCGGCAATATCACGGTAGACGGAGGGGATAACAACGACGAGGTAGTGGGGGGCACGCTGGCCAACTTCCCGCAGGACGGCGTACAGGAGTTTCAGATCGCCACTAACCGATTCACGGCCGAGGTAGGCCGGTCGGGCTCGAGCATCATCAACATCATTACGAAGTCGGGAACCAACGTCTGGCACGGCTCGGGATTCTTCTTCTTCCGCCACAAGGCGCTGCAGGGGAGGGATGCGCTTTTGAGAGATCAGCCGAAGCCGCCCTTCGATCGTGAACAGTTCGGGGGATCGCTGGGTGGCCCGATCAAGCGGGACAAGGCCTTCTGGTTCGTCTCTGTGGAGGACCGGAACCAGGATGCAGCCGTGCCGGTAGGGGAGCGTGACCTTGCCAATTACGCCACCTGCAGCGTTACCCAGTCGTCCGAGTGCATCATCCGCACGGCCGCAGCTGCGCCGCTGGACGATGTGCTGCTGAACTCGAGGGCGGACTTCAAGCTGACGGACGACGACAACCTGTTCATCCGGTACGCTTTCAACCGCTCGCTGGAAGTAGCCAACGGCAGCCTGTCGTTGGGGGTCGGGTCGGCCGCCAACCGCCAGAGTTCGCTGAACCGCTTCAACTCCATCGTGACCGACTGGACGAGACAGATTGGGAACAACAAGATCAATGATCTGATGTTCCATGTGGATCTGTTCATCAACGAGATTCCATCCTTCGACGAAAACACGCCGCTCACCGACCCTGCGGGGATAGCCGCCGGGCACGAGATCCGCTTCCTGTCGGGCGGCCTGCAGGACGGGGCCAACTTCCGCATTCCGCAGCGGACGCGGATGAATCGCTATCAGATCAAGGACAATTTCTCCTGGACGGCAGGCAAGCACACGATCCGCTTCGGTGGAGAGTGGCAGAACGCGGGGTCGGATGTTGTGTTCGACCTGTTCGGCAGCGGCAGTATCTTCACGGTCGAGGACTTCGGCAGCCAAGACCGCAACAATGACGGCGTCATCAACGACCTGGACATTCCGGTCCTGCTGACCGTTCTAGGCACGGCGCCCAACCGTCCGCCGACGGCTCCCTACTATCGCAACAACTACTTCGGTTTGTACTTCCAGGATGACTGGAAGGTGGCCTCGAACCTGACATTGAATCTGGGCCTACGCTGGGATTTCGATGACGATGTACTGGGCGAAGGCCCGCTCAGCCAACCGTGCGCGGACCCGACGGTTCTGACCACCACCGCGGGCTGTGTATGGTTGAGGAGCGTGCTGGGCCCGCATAATGCTCCGAAGTTCCACAACTTCGGCCCCCGCTTCGGGTTTGCCTGGGATCCCTTCAAGAAGGGAACCACCGTGGTGCGTGGCGGCTACGGGATTTACTACGACCGCGTGGTGATCGAGGTGCCCATCCTGGAAGTGCTGGTGGACGGTCGGGTGCTGCAGATCGGCGCCTTGGGTGGATCCACCTGCAATGGCGGTGGGGACTGTTTCCAGGCCAACGCACTCTTCGACCCGGGCACGCCGACACTGGACAACCCGTTCGTGGGAACGCCGGGTTCGATCCCGCTCGGCGGTTTCAACTTTGTAGACAATAACGTGCGGCAACCGCTGGTGCACCAGTTCAGCTTCGGTGTGCAGCATCAGATCGGCCGGAACTGGGTGATCTCTGCGGATGGAGTCCATAACTTCGGGCAGCGGTTGTTGACTGGGCGCTTCCTGCGGGCCGGGACCAGCCTGATTCCCTCCATCCCGCTGATCGTCGATCCCAGTTCGGGCTTCCCCGGTCCGTGCCCGGCCTCCGGCGGAGTCGATCCGTGCGCGGTCACCGATCCGGCGACGGGCATTCAGGACAGGATCCAACTGATCGCGTCGGCGGCCAAGTCCTGGTACAGCGGTTTGCTGGCGAGCCTGCAGAAACGACCCACGGGCAGCGGGGCGTGGAAGTGGGGCTTCAACGTCAACTACACATTGTCGAAGAGCTACAACTTCGCCAACGACGATCAGATCCCCTTCAACGCCGCGGAAGACGCGGTCAACCTGAACTTCGGCACAAACAACCCGCGGATCGAGAAAGGCTATTCGCCCACGGACGAGCGTCATCGGTTCGTCTTCTACGGCATTTTCGAGATGCCCTGGCAGATCAGCTTTTCGCCGATCCTGACCATCAGCTCGAGTGTGCCCATGGATCCGTTCGTACCGGAGCTGAACTCGCGCCTGCCCATTTTGCAGCGCAACTCGCTGGGCAGGGATATCAGGACGGGGGCGGAATTGAAAGCAGCCGTTGCAAGATGGAACGCGCTAACGCCTTGCCTCGATCCAACAACTACGGCTCCCTCAGCGCGCATCTTTCCCTGCCGTGCGGGAGGATTGTTAACGGTCAACATCCCGGACAACGAAGAGTTTGGAGACGGCTTCAACTCGCTCGATTTCCGTGTGACGAAGACGTGGACCTTCGCCGAGCGCCACAACTTCCAGTTCATCACGGAGGTGTTCAACGTCTTCAACAGCACAAACATTCGGGGTTTCAACAACCGGAACTTCTCGGGCTTCAACAACGCCATCACCTCGTCCGGTTTCAACACTCCCCTGCAAACTGCCGGGCGGTTTTTCGGGTCGGGCGGGGCGCGGGCGCTGCAGTTCGCGGTGCGGTACAGCTTTTAACTGCAGTTGCCAGTGGTCAGTGGCTAGTTGTCAGTGTTCGCGGGGCCGAAGGGCCCCGCGATTCTTTCTCACTTCCTTTTTCCCGCTGCGGCTGATTGCGCGGCCGGGCGGCCGCGCCACGAGCCCCGGCTGCTACAATGGAAGCTCCCACCTGCAGCGATGGACCGCCATTACATCCGCAACTTTGCCATCATCGCCCACATCGACCACGGCAAGAGCACGCTGGCCGACCGGCTGCTGGAACTGACCGGGGCGCTTTCCGCACGGGAGATGCAGGAGCAGGTGCTGGACGCGATGGACCTGGAGCGGGAGCGCGGCATCACCATCAAGGCGCATGCCGTACGCATGATGTACACGGCGCAGGATGGGCAGACCTACCAGCTCAATCTGATCGATACGCCCGGCCACGTGGACTTCTCCTACGAAGTTTCGCGCTCGCTGGCGTCGTGTGAGGGCGCCCTGCTGGTGGTGGACGCGTCGCAGGGCGTGGAGGCCCAGACGCTGGCCAACTCCTACCTGGCCATCAATCACGGCCTGGAGATCATTCCGGTGATCAACAAGATCGACCTGGCCAGCGCCGACATCGCGCGGTGCAAGCAGCAGATCGAGCAGGCGGTGGGATTGGACACGGCCGATGCGCTGCTGGTGAGCGCCAAGACCGGGCAGGGCGTGCCGGAAGTGCTGGAGGCGATTGTGAAGCGGGTGCCTCCGCCCAAGGGCTCGCCGGCGACGCCGCTGCAGGCGCTGGTGTTCGATTCCTGGTTCGATCCGTACCGCGGGGTGTGCGTGCTGGCGCGCGTGGTACACGGCACGCTGCGGCGCGGGCAGAAGATCCGCCTGTGGTCGAACGGCAAGGTGTTCGAGGTGGAGACGCTGGGCGTGCTGACGCCGAAACCGGTGGAAGTGGAACAGCTCACGGCGGGCGAAGTGGGCTTCTTGTTCGCCAACATCAAGAACGTGGCCGACAGCAAGATCGGCGACACCATCACCGACGAGGCGCGGCCGGCGATCGAGCCGCTGCCCGGCTTCGAAGAGATCAAGCCCATGGTGTTCGCCGGGATGTACACGGTGGACGCCCATGAGCACACGCAGTTGCGCGACGCGCTGGAGAAGCTGCGGCTGAACGATTCTTCGTTCTTCTTCGAGCCGGAGAGCTCGGCGGCGCTGGGCTTCGGCTTCCGCTGCGGCTTCCTGGGGTTGTTGCACATGGAGATCATCCAGGAGCGGCTGGAGCGGGAGTTCAGTCTCGATTTGATCACCACCGCGCCCAGCGTCCGCTACAAGATCACCCGGACCGACGGCCAGGTGGTGGAGGTGGACAATCCGGCGAAGTGGCCGCCGCAGAGCGAGATCAAGAAGATCGAAGAGCCGGTGATCCTGGCCACCATCCTGACGTCGGAAGAGTACGTGGGCGGCATCCTGAAGCTGGTGGAGGAGAAACGCGGGCGGCAGAAGGCGTTCGAGTACGTGAGCGCGTCGCGCGTGATGCTGAACTACGAGCTGCCGCTGAATGAGATCGTGCTGGACTTTTACGACCGGCTGAAGTCGGTGTCGCGGGGCTACGCCTCGCTCGATTACCACCTTTCCGGAACCTGGGAGTCGCCCATGGTGAAACTGGACATTCTGGTGGCGGGCGAGCCGGTGGATGCGCTTTCCCTGATCGTTCATCGGGACTTCGCTTACGAGCGCGGACGGGCCCTGGCTTCCAAGATGCGCGAGCTGATCCCGCGGCAGATGTTCGAGGTCGCCATCCAGGCGGCGGTGGGAGGCAAGGTAATAGCCCGCGAAACCGTTCCCGCCATCCGCAAGAACGTTCTCGCCAAGTGCTACGGCGGCGACATCACCCGCAAACGCAAGCTGCTGGAGAAGCAGAAAGAAGGCAAGAAACGGATGAAGCGCATCGGGCGGGTGGACATTCCGCAGGAGGCGTTTCTGGCCGTGCTGCGGGTGGGGGAAGGCGAAAAGTAGCCTGTGGAAAATTTTGTGGATTTCGCTCGAGTCCGGCTTCTGGGGCGCGAGTCAACGCTGGCTCCAACCCGTCACGTCGCCCCTATGGCGTCGCTAAGTTATTATGCAAGAAGCAGTTAGTTAAGGAGTCAGGCGTTCCTGGCCGGTCCATCCCCTTAGACTGACGCCGCCTTCAGCACGAATCGTTTTGCACAAAGCCTGGTGCTGTCGCTAGCGATTCCGGGCCAGGATGAAGTTGACCGTGATTTGTGTTTCCACCTCCACCGGGACGCTACCCAGGAAGAACGGCCGGTAACGCCACTGCTGGACGGCGTCCACCGCCGCCTGCTGCAGCATCGGGTGGCCGCTCACGACGCGCAGGCTTTCGATGGTGCCGGTCTTGCTGATAATGGCGTGCAAGACGACCGTTCCTTCGATGCCGGCGAGCAGGGCGATCTTCGGATAAACAGGTTGCACACGATGAATGAGCTGTCCGGCAGTCACGCCTGCGGAGACGACCATGCGCTGCGGCGGCGGAGGCGGCACGGGCGGGGGAGTGGTGCGCATAAAGTCGCCGACCGATCGGGGAACTCCATCCGGCGAACACAGCAAGCATCCTCCGCCGGGCTGGGTTCCGGCGTGAGGCGGTCCCGGCGGGTCGTCCATGATGTCTTCGGCAATCGTGGGCGGTATGGGTGGAGGGGCTACGAGAGAATCCGGCGATAGGAAAGCTCGTGAGGTCCGGCCTGACTTGGGACCCGGAGGGATGCGGCTCGGCGTTCCGAGTGGCACTGGTACCGGGGCAACGACGGTGCGCAGTGCGGGCAGAGCCTCGGTGTGCAACAGGGGAATCAGGACGAAAAGCCCGAGCGCCAGCGACTGCAAGGCGACCGATGCCGCCGTGGTCCAGCCGGGGCGGGAACGCAGGCGTCCCGAGGATTCGAGCAGGCTGCTTTCAAACATGGCGCGCCTCCTGCCAGCTTGGACACCAGGCGGAGCCAGCGGCGGTGCGAGGAGGCGGCAAAACCTGGGACGAACGGAGAAGCGCGCAAACGAAAGGGCCGCTCGCAGGCGGCCCTGAACCCCTTTACTGTGGATTGCGGGTCGTGGCGCCGGTGCCGGTGCGCGGCTGCTGCGGGGCGGCCGCCGTGGTGCCGGTTCCGCCAGCGGGCCGCGCCGCAGACGGAGCCGCCGGCGGCGGAGCGGGGACGCCGGAAACGGCGTTGTAGGCGGCGATGACGTCCTGGGTGATATCCACCGTGGGCTGCCACCAGAGCAGGGGATTCTGGGCATCGCTCTCGTCGTACTTCAGGACCAGCGAGAAGTTGTTGTTGCGGGCGTAGGTCACCAGCACCTCGCCCAGCTTGCGGTAGATGCGCTCGGCGATCTCATTCTGCTGGGTCTGGAACTCGGTGCGGGCGTCCTCCAGGGAGCGCTGCAGGGTCTTCTGCTTCTGCTCGACGGTGCGGCTGAGATTGGCGCGCGCCTCGTCGTTCATCTTGTCGCTCTGGGTGGTGAGCTGCTTCTTCAGGTCCTCGAGTTCCTTGCTGAGGTTCT
Organism: Terriglobales bacterium; assembly: GCA_035573675.1. NCBI lineage: Bacteria > Pseudomonadati > Acidobacteriota > Terriglobia > Terriglobales > Terriglobales bacterium. The sequence continues at coordinate 50,186 of DATMAB010000021.1, read as the reverse complement.
GCAGCTCGGCCTGCTTGGGCTCGAATTTTTTCTGCAGTGCGCCGAAGTCGCGTTGTCCCTCGTTGCAGAGGGCGATGGCGGCGTTGAAGTTAATGACGCCGACCTTGGCGGCGGCGGGCGCAGCCGACGTGGGCGTGGCGGGCGCTGGAGTGGCCTGGGTTCCCGGGGCGGGAGCCGGCCGCGCGGGCGTGGTTGCTTGCGGATTCGCGGCGCCGGCCGGACGGTTCTGCGTGGCCCCGGTCTGGGCCAGCGCGGAAATGGACAACAGGGCAACCACCAGGACAAGTGTTACAGACTGACGTGTCATCGGTTCGCTTGGACTCCTCGGAAGATGGCGCGATTCCTCAAGAACGTTGCAGGCGGCGCTGGACTCGGGTCCAGCCTTCATTCCCTACTTCCCGCGGCCAGGCGTGAACAGTCCGCTGGTGAGGATGCAAGCCATTATAGGGGCTGGTTTGGCTGGCGTCAAACGCCGGGTTCCGCCGCCTGCAGCGCGGCCGCACACGCAGGGTACAGGCGGAACCGCTCAGAAGGTCGTGCTGACGGTGAAGCGGAAGGTAGTCTTGGGCTCGGCGAACCGGAATCCCGGGGCAAAGAGGCGCAGGGTTTCCTGGTAGGTGAAGTCGCCCGCGCCGCCGGGCGGGAACATGTCGCGGCTGATGCAGTTGATGGAAGCGCCGGAGCTGGTAGTGCATGAGTCGGGTGACACCGTCGAGGCGGTCAGGCGAAGCGGATTGTAGGCGTAGTAGATGCGCATCGGGGCATTCACGACCGGCAGGACCACCTGGAATTCCACCCCGGTGGACATGCGGGGGGTGAAATTGGTTCCGTCGACGATATCCACGTGGGAGTCGAACGCCAGCGTGGAGCCGCCGGCGCACTGGAAGCTGCCCGTGAGTGAGGGGCAGCCGAAGGGGTTGGTGTTGAGATCGGTAACGGTAGAGGGATTGATCTGCAGCTGGGAGGGGCGCGCGACGAAGTTCATTCCGAAGTCGTTGAACAGCGCCACGGTCACCGGGCCGACGATGGGGATGCGGTACTCGACGTTGCTGACAAAAGTCGTGTCACCGCCGGTGAACACGATGCGGTGAATGGGAATGGGAACGATGTAGTTGCCGCGGCGCGGGTTGGTCGGGTCCAACGGAACCGGCGTGCGGTCGGGGTTCAGTAAAGGGATGTTCTCACGGCCGACCAGGAAGCCGATGGGCGTGACGGAGCGGATGTCGAAGCCGCGCAGGTCGGTGTCGCCGCCGACATAGAAGCGCTCGTAGGGTGGGGCCACCTGCCCGCCGTACCCGGTAAGAAACGAGCCCTGCAGCCGCATCCCGATCACGTTCCGCTTGTGGGGACGGAAGTACTTGTATTCGGCGATCGGGCGAATGAGCTTGACGTTGCCGCCCAGCCCCGCCACTTGTCCTCCCAGAAACAGGCTGTAGCCGCGCGAGGGACGGTAGGGGTTGTCGATGCGGTTGACGGAGAAGCTGGGGATGACCTTGCTGGTGACGATGCCCTCCAGCGCCTGGGGACCGGAAAGCCCGCGGAAGGCGATCTGCTCAAACAGGTTGCGCGAGGCATCGCTGAACACCGAAACGGAGGAGGTGTCGAAGGCGTAGGTCAGGCCGAGGCGCTTGAAAGAGCGGCGCAGCGGGTAGCTGCCGGAGACGGTGAACCCTTTGGTGTTCTGGTTGTAGTTCAGCAGGAACTGCTGGGCGCTTTCCGGGATCTCCTGGCCGGTGGCCAGGGTGAACTGGTCGGCCTGGTTGAAGCGGAACTCGCGGGCGAACACGGTAAAGCCGAACTGCAGCGGGCGGTCGAACAGGTAGGGCTCGGTGAAGCCGAACAGGATGTTGTAGCCGCGGTTGCCGGTGGAGCCTTCGACGCGCAGCGTCTCGCCCAGGCCGAGGAAATTGTTGGTCTCGTAGCTGAGCCCGATGAAGCCGCCTTCCAGGCCGCTGACGCCGCCCTGCAGGCCGATGGAGTTCTTGCCGCGCTCCTTGACCTTCAGCGTGATGTCCACGGTGCCTTCCTGCACGTTCTGGTGGACGGAGGCGTCCTGCTCGGGATCGAGCTGCTCGAAGTAGCCGAGCTGATTCAGGCGCAGCAGGCTGAGCTTCCACAGGCGGCTGTTGTAGACGTTGCCTTCCTCCAGGGCCAGTTCGCGGCGGATGACTTTGTCGCGGGTGGTGGTGTTGCCCTGGAACTCGATGCGGCGCACGTAGAAGGGCTTGCCCTCGTCGATGTCGATTTCCAGGGTGATGAGGCGCTTTTCGTCGTCGAACTTGGTGTCGGGCACGGCGGTGAAATTGACGTAGCCGAGCTCGCCGTGGAGCTCGCGCAGGGCGTCCAGGCCCTTGCGGACCAGCTCGGCGTTGAAGATGTCGCCGTCCTTCATGGCGAACGCGGCCCGCAGAACGCGCGTGTCCTGAATCGCCTTGTTGTTCTTGAAGGTGATGCCGGCCAGGTGGTAGCGCTGGCCCTCTTCAATGGGGATGGTGATGTCCACGGCCTTGCCGCCCCCTTTCATGAACAGGGGAATGCGGAAGCCGCCGGAATCGCGGGTCTCGGTCCTGGGATCGGAGACGATGGCCTTGAAGTAGCCGCGCTGCTGGTAGGCGTAACGGACGCGTTCGGCGTCCTCGGCCAGCTTGGAGGCGTCGAAGGTCTTGGAAAAGAGGTTTTCCAGGAAGATAGAGCGCGGGATGCCGATGGGCTTGAGGTTGACCATGGCGCGCTGCAGCACGCGGCTGCTGACGTTCTTGTTGCCTTCGAAGCGGATCTTGCCGACCTTGACCTTGGGTCCCTCCTTGAGGATGAAGCTGACGCCGACCGAATTGGGCGGGATGGGGCGCACCTCGGTGCGGACGGTGGCGAACTGGCGGCCATGCTCCGCCAGAAGTTCCTTCAGCGTGACCTCCGCCTTTTTCACCTTGGTGGGGTCGTACTGGCTTTCCAGCGTGAGCCCGACCTTGTTCTTGCGGAAGCGCTCCAGCACGTCGCTCTGCTGCACCGAGGAAAGTCCGACGTAGTTGATCTCGCGGATGTTGGGCTTCTCCTGGACGTAGACGTGAATGCGGTAGCCTCGGGGGCTTTCCTCGCGCTCAATGCGCAGGTCGGCAAAGAAGCCCGTGTTCCAGAGGGAGCGGAAGTCGCGCTGCAGGGCACCTTCGTCGTAGACATCGCCGGCGCGGGAGAAGATACGGGCGCGGATGGTCTCGGCCGGGATACGCCGGTTGCCGTGAATCAGGATCTCTTCAATGACCGGGCCCTGGGCCAGGGTCATGCCGGTCAGCAGCAGCACCGCTACGGCCCATCGCAGGGCCGTTCCTGCCAAAGAGCGATTACCGGCGCCTGCAGGGATCGCTCTGTTGTCAGGAATGGGAGAAATAGGTCAACCCCTGCATGGAGTTCCGAAGCCGCTCATTATACGGAATCTTGGATGCTCAGGCCAGAACCACGGGTTACGGGATGCACCGCGTTGTGAGGGACGAAACGCTTGGTCAAGGAGATCGCTCGCAGCTCGTGGTTCCCGATGCTAGCCCACCTGAAGGATCTCCTTCTCCTTGGTCTTGCTCATCTCCTCCATCTTCTTGATCTCTTCGTCGGTGAGCTTCTGGATCTCGTCGTGGGCGCGGCGCTCTTCGTCCTCGCTGATCTTCTTGTCCTTGAGCGCCTTCTTGACGAGTTCGTTGCCGTCGCGGCGGATGTTGCGCACCGCGGTGCGGTGGTCCTCCAGCACCTTGTGCAGGTGCTTCACCAGGTCCTTGCGGCGCTCCTCGGTGAGCGGCGGCACGGGAACCCGGATGAGCTTGCCGTCGCTCATGGGGTTCAGGCCGAGGTCAGCAGTGCGGATGGCCTTCTCGATGACCGCCAGCGAGGTGGGATCGAAGGGCTGTACGGTGAGAAGCTGGGCCTCCGGCGCGTGGATCTGGGCGACCTGATTCAGGGCCATCTGCGAGCCATACAACTCGACCCGCACCGGGTCGAGCATGTGCACGTTGGCGCGGCCGGTGCGAGTGGCGGCCAGTTCCCGGCGGAAGTCTTCGACGGCCTTGTCCATGCGGGTGCGCACTTGCACGAAGACGTCCTTGAGCGCCGGAACGGAGGCCATTGTGGATTGAGCCATGTTGTGCTCCGAAAGCCGCTGATTATAAATGAAAGACCAGCCACGGATTAACAACGATCCTGCGGAACCGACAAGGAAACGCTGCGCCGTACGCTCTACTGGCTGACCAGGGAGCCTACCTTTTCCCCGGAGAGAACGCGGCGGATGTTCCCGGGTCGGTTGAGGTTAAAGACGATGATAGGCAGGTTGTTGTCGCGGCACAGGGTGATGGCGGTGGAGTCCATCACTTTGAGGCCTTTCTTCAGCACGTCCAGGTACGAGATGGTGTCGAACATGCGGGCGTCCTTCACCAGGACGGGGTCGGCGTCGTAGATGCCGTCCACCTTGGTGGCCTTGAGGATGACGTCGGCCTTGATCTCCATGGCGCGCAGGGAGGCGGCGGTATCGGTGGAAAAATACGGGTTGCCGGTGCCGGCGGCGAAGATGACCAGGCGGCCTTTTTCCAGGTGGCGGATGGCGCGGCGGCGGATGAAGGGCTCGGCCACCTGGTTCATTTCGATGGCGGACATCACGCGGGTATAGACGCCGCGCTTCTCCAGAGCGTCCTGCAAAGCGAGAGCGTTGATGACGGTGGCCAGCATGCCCATGTGGTCGGCGGCCACGCGGTCCATGTCGCGGGCCTGTTCCGCCACGCCGCGGAAGAAGTTGCCGCCGCCCACCACGACGGCCAGCTCGACGTCCATGGTCTTGGCGTCCTGGAGCTCGCTGGCGATCTGTTCCACGCGCGCCGGCTCGACGCCAAACGCCTGGTTGCCGGCGAGGGCTTCACCGGAGAGCTTGAGCAGAACACGACGGAAGACGGCGGGCATCCCCAGCAGTATATCAATCCGCGCGTGACCGGAGGTCGCGAGGAAGCCGGGCTTCTTCGCGAGCTTATTTCGTCTTGTTGAGGCGGGCGATGCGCTCCTGCGCGGCGCGCACGATCTGTGCCTGCAGGTTCGCGTCCATGTCCCTGGCAGCCAGCGCCAGCGCCAGCGACTTCTGCGCGGCGGTGAGTGCCTGCTCGCGGTTGCCGCTCTGCTCGTAGGCGTCTGCCAGGCTATCAAAGGCATTGGCGGATTGCGGGAACTCGCGGGTGGCAAGAGAAAAGACGGCGATCGCATCCTGGTTGCGCCGGGCGTTCAGCAGCCGGTAACCCAGGCCGTTCAGCCCATCCTCCCGGAACACGGCCGCCTCCGGATGGCGGCGGCGATGCTCGAGGAACTGCGCCTCCGCTTTCGTCCAGCCTTGCTCGGAGATGAGATTGAACATCAGGCCGGCGGTGGGCGGGAAGTCCGCGTCGGGCTTCACCGTCCCCTTGCGAACGGCGACCTCCAGGAGCTGCGGATAGAACTGGACGAAGGTGTTCTCCACCGCGCCGTGCTCGTTGTGGCAGCGCCAGCAAGCGGCGCGGGGAAAGGGCTCGGCGGAGGGACGGTCGAGGCCGAGGTTGTAGTAGGCCCAGACGTCGGGATTGCGCGCTTCGTCCTTCACCGCTGCTTCGAGCGAGACGAAGTCGCCCTGGTAATAACCGCTCTTGTTGATGGAGCCGGTGGCGGGATGATAGATCTCGAGCGCGAACATGGTCTTGTCCGGCCACTTTCCGGTGGACAGGAACGCGCGATAGGCCGCCGGCGTGACGAAGACGTTGGTGAACATGGGATGATCGCCGTCGGCCGCCGGCCCGTAGTTCATGCCCAGCCCGGTGGAAAGGTAGACCCACTCCCGGTAGTTCGAGGGACGCACTAACTTGCCCTCGGCGGTGTACTGGGGTGCCTCGGATGCGGGGTCAGCAGCGCCTGCGTAGAGGGCGTAGGCAGAAAGACATGAAAGGACCGCCAGGAGCAGCGTCTTCGGTTTCATTGCACTCTCCCCGAGCCATTAAGACAGCGGACGATTCAAAAGGCAAGCGGTGAGGGACAAACTGCCGCACTCGGGCGGCTGGAGCTACTTCGCTCCGCTCTCAGCCGGCGGCTTGGAGACGGCGAAGGTCTGAGTGCCTTCGCCGACCTTGAAGCGGGCGAAGCGACGCACGGCGATATTCTCCCCCAGCTTGCCGATCTTCGACGCGATGAGCTGGTAGACGGTGATGCCCTGGTCCTTGATGAAGGGCTGCTCGTAGAGGCAGACCTCCTCGTAGAACTTCGCCATCTTGCCCTCGACGATCTTCTCGATGACCGGGGCGGGCTTGCCGGTGGCCTTGGCCTGTTCGCGGTAGATATCCTTCTCGCGCTCGTAGGCCTCGGGCGTCACGTCCTCCTTGCGGATGAACTTGGGATCGCTGGCGGCGATGTGCATGGCGATATCGTGCACCAGCTCCTTGAAGTCGGCGGTGGCGGCGACGAAGTCGCTCTCGCAGTTCACCTCGACCAGCACGCCGATCTTGCCGCCGGCATGGATGTAGCTCGCCACCGAGCCTTCGGTGGCGGCGCGCGTCGCTTTCTTGGCGGCGGTGGCGATGCCCTTCTTGCGCAACAGGATGACGGCCTGTTCCAGGTCGCCCTTGGCCTCGGCGAGGGCCTGCTTGCAGTCCATCATGGGAGCGCCGGTCTTCTCCCGGAGCTCCTTCACTTGTGCGGCGGAAATGTTCACGGCAGTGGAACCCATGGTAAGCACAAATCCTTTCGCTGCTTAGATGCGTGGTAGAGACGAATCGACCCGCGCCCGCGCGCGGGTCGTGTGAACTTGTCGAACCCGTCCCTCAGTGGGACTCGGCGGCGTCGGCATCGCCGGCAGTGGCAGCGGACGCCGGAGCTTTGCGCGCTCCCAGGACGTCCTCCATGCTCGGCTCTTCCTCGACCGCGGCTTCGAATACCTCGGCCCCGGCTTCGCCGTCGTAGCCTTCCGCGGCCGCTTCCCCCGCGGCCACGGCGGCGGCGTACTCGGCGGTCTGCTTGTCGGCGGCCACCTGCGCGCCCTCGATGTAGGAATCGGCAATTTTGGAAGCGAACAGCCGGATGGCACGCAGCGCGTCGTCGTTGCCGGGAATGACGTAATCCACTTCACTGGGGTCGCAATTGGTGTCCACCACGGCGACCACCGGGATGCCCAGCTTGCGCGCCTCGCGCACCGCAATCTGCTCCTTGTTGGAGTCGATGACGAAGACCATGTCGGGCAGGCGGTCCATGTTCTTGATGCCGGCCAGGTTCTGCTGCAGGTGCTTGCGCTCGCGTTCCAGCTTGATGACTTCCTTCTTGGGCAGCAGCTCGTAGCGGCCGTCGGTGGCCATCTCGTCGAGTTCCTTCAAGCGCTTGACCGACTTCTGCACCGTGACCCAGTTAGTGAGCAGTCCGCCCAGCCAGCGCTGGTTCACGTAGAACTGGCCGCAGCGAGTGGCTTCTTCGGCGATGGCGTCCTGCGCCTGGCGCTTGGTGCCGACGAAGAGCAGGGTTTTGCCGCCGGCGGCCATCTCCTGCACGAAGCGGGACGCGTCCTTGAACATCTTGAGCGTCTTCTGCAGGTCGATGATGTAGATACCGTTGCGCTCCCCGAAGATGTACTCCTTCATTTTGGGGTTCCAGCGCTTGGTCTGGTGCCCGAAGTGGACCCCCGCTTCGAGCAGTTCCTTCATGCTGATGCTCGCCAATCGACCTCCTCAGTGGTCTGCATCCTTCGCGGCGGCCGAAGCCGGTCGGTCAGGATTGATGCCCCGCCGCCTCGCGGGCGCCGGGGAAGATTGTAGAAACAGTTGCCAGTGGTCAGTTGTCAGTTGCCAGCCAACCACGAGAAACCAGAAACGAAAAACGAGAAACCGTGCCTACCGCTTCGAGTACTGGAAGCGCTTACGCGCGCCTTTTTGGCCGTACTTCTTGCGTTCCTTGATGCGGGAGTCGCGCGACAGCAGTCCTTCCGCCTTCAGCTTGGCGCGCAACTCGGCATTGAACTGGAGCAGCGCCCGGGCCACGCCCAGCCTGACCGCGCCTGCCTGCCCGTTGACGCCGCCGCCGGAAACATTGGCCACCACGTCGAACGTGGCGCCGGTCTCCGTGGTAGCCAGGGGCTGCTTGGCCTGCACGCGCTGGCCCTCGGTGACGAAATACTGCTCGAAGGGGCGGCCGTTCACCACGAATCCGCCGTTGCCGGGGCGCAGGAACACGCGAGCCACGCTCGATTTCCGCCGTCCCGTTCCGTAGTACTGAATAAGTTCTGCCATAGGATCAGCTATCAGCAATCAGCTTCAGCTTAAAGCCTTTCGCACAAAGATGTGCGGCCGCAAACGGCCGCGACTTGCAACTCCTAAGCTCTCTTAGCCTGCGCCAGGGTTTCCGGCTGCTGCGCCTGATGGGGGTGCTTGTCACCGGCGTACACGCGCAGCTTGCGAGCCATCTGACGGCCCAGCTTGGTGTGCGGCAGCATGCCGACGATGGCGTCGCGCACCACCACTTCCGGCCGGCGCGCAGCGCGCTTGCGGAAACTCTCCGCCTTGATGCCACCCGGATAGCCGGAGTAGCGGTAATAGGTCTTTTTCTCCGGCTTCATGCCGGTGACGCGCACTTTGGCGGCGTTGACCACGATGACGTGATCGCCGGTATCGAGGAACGGCGTGTACGACGGGTTGTTCTTGCCGTTGAGGATGCGGGCCACACGGCTGGCCAGGCGCCCGAGGGTCTCGCCCTCGGCGTCCACGACGTACCACTTACGCGCAATTTCCCCGGCACCGGGGAAATGGGTTGCCATACAAACTCTCCCAAGAGCTAGTGAAAAGAAGACCGCTCAAGGCGGGAACTGCCGCACTGCCAAAGGTTTAAGAATAAGGGAGGACTGAACGATTGTCAATGAACGAGGCGCTCAGTTCGACAGCCAACCGCTATCAACCAAACCCCGGCCAAGTTGCGCAATCTTGCTCGTGAGCAGGATGGCATTCCGGTTTCCCGAATCTCACTCATAGGCCAAAGCTTCGACGGGGTCCTTCTGAGCGGCCTTGATGGCGGGATAGAGCGCGCCGAGCACGGAGCCGGCCAGCGCAATGATGGTGGCGCGCAGCACCCACCCGGCGGCGATCTCCACGCGCAGGGTTGGGAAGGCCTTCAGGATACCTTCCTTGGCGGCAAAGCTGAGCAGGATGCCTACCCCGACCCCGGCCAGCGCCAGGAGCAACGTCTCGCGCACGATGACGTTGACGATGTAGCCTCTGGAGGCGCCCATCGATTTGAGGATGCCGATCTCGCGCGTGCGCTCCATCACCGCGGTGTACATGGACTGAAAGATGACGATGAATCCAATACAGACGGCCACTCCGATGACCACACGGATGAAGGTGGAGAAGCCGGGCAGGTTCTCGGGCGTCATGTACGAGAGCCATTCGCGCATGGACTGGACGCCGTAGCTCTCCATGCCGGGGATTTTCTTGATGGCGGCGGCGACGGCGGCGGCGTTCGCCGGATCGTCGAGCTTGAGATAGAAGATGGAGGCTTTGCCCTGGGAGCCGACCAGCTCCTGCACCGTCGCCATGGGCATGAACTTGCGCGCGCCCTTGCCGTGTTCGACGATGCCTGCCACGCGGAAGGGGTGATTCAGCACCTCGATGGTCTGGCCCACTTGGACATTGCGGGAGGCCGCGAAGAAATCGTCTACGATGATGTCGTCAGGACCCTCGAACGGCCCGCCGGCCATGTAGTGGAACTTCCCTCCCATAGATTCGAAGCTCGCGAGGTCGATGCCGTAGAGCACTTCAACGCTGCCTCCACCGGTGGAAATCTGCGTGACCACCGGGGCCACGGCGACGACGTGCGGCACCTTGGCGAGCACGTCGGCCACCTTGACGGAGACGGGCGCGCCGCTGATTCCGATGAGGGCGGAAGAGCCGGGCGGGCGGACCATCACATCGGCGCCGATGCCGGCCTGGCGGGTCTTGGAGTCGTTCAGGATGCCGAGCGACAACCCGACGATCACCAGGATCAGCGTCACTTCAACCGCAATGGCCACGATGCTGATGACGGACCGGATGGGCCGGTGCGCCAGGTTGGCGACAATCATCTTGTTCATCATGGGAAAGACCATTGTAGCAATGAGCCGTCCGGGCAGCCGTCAGTGGTCAGGCGTCAGCGGCCAGAGACGAGTCGGGGGGTGGCGGTAGGCCTCCCTAGACCGGGTCTAGGCCGGTCCCCGGACGCCCGCGCGGCCCGGGGTTGACTTTCGCCCGACCGGCCAAAAAACTAAAAGACTTCCCCTCGCATCCAACCCCGTTACGCGGAAGAACCGAGCTATGGCACGGAAGTTAGTCGCGAAAACTGGACGGGGAATCCTGACGGGCTGGTGGGTTCTGGTGTGCCTGGCCGGCACCGCGGCGGCGCAGCGTGGGGCCATTACACTTCCCAGAAACCTGGACGAACTGACCCGGCGATCGGCCGTGATCGTACGCGGCCGCGTGGCGAGCGCACGGGTCGAGAAGCACCCGCAGCTGACAAACCTGAACACCATTGTGGTGACCCTACACGTCACCCAGACGCTAAAGGGGAAGGCGGGGTCGAGGTACACGTTCCGGCAGTACATCTGGGACTTCCGTGATCGGCAGGATGCGGCCGGTTACCGCAAAGGCCAGGAGCTACTGCTGTTGATGAACCCGGTGAGCCAATACGGGCTGACGAGCCCAGCGGGCATGGAGCAGGGACGGTTCCGCATCTTCCGCGACCGCAGCGGCCGGGAAGTGGCGGTGAACGGTTTCGGCAACCACGGACTGTTCCGCGATCTGGAAACGCAGTTGGTGAAGAAAGGCGTGAAGCTCAGCCCACGCATGGCAAGTCTGGTGCGACAGCAGCCCCGCGGGCCCATCGCCGTCGCCGACTTGCGCGATCTGATCCTGGAGCTGCAGAGAACGCGAGGGCAATGATGGTGCAGGGCACAAGTCGATGTGGATACGCGCAGCGGGCCGTGGTCGTGCTGATGTCGCTGGGGTTGGCTCTGCCACAGCCGGTGATGGCGGGCGGTCCTATTCTGGTGGGCGGCCCCACTTTTGGTGTGGAGGGGGCGCCCTTCACATGGGACACGACAAGCGAGATCCAGTATCGGACGGATGGCGGCACGCTGGGGTCGCTTACCAACGCGCAGGCAATCGCGCGGGTGGAGAGCATGTTCAACGTCTGGGAGAATGTGGCCACGGCGAACATCGGTTACAACCGCGCGGGCGCAATCCAGGGCGTGGCCGATGGGGATGTGAGCACAGCGGCAGAGTTCGACGCCGCCGAAGGCACGTGCAATGCGAACCCGCCCACACAGAATCCCATCATCTTCGATACCGACGGGAGCGTCTTCACGGACCTGGGCTTTGACCCCGACGTGATCGGTTTTGCCGGCCCCTGCCTGGTGAACGCTGCGGGGCGCATCATCTCCGGGGAAGCCGCGCTGAACGGCAAGTGGATCGACGGCAACGCGGCCAACGGCGAGTTGACGAGCGCTGAATTCGACGCTGCCTTCATCCACGAATTCGGGCACCTTTCCGGACTGGACCACTCGCAGGTCAATCTGAATTGTCTGACAGCTTCTCCGTGTGGAGCGGCTGACTTGCAAGGTCTGCCCACGATGTTCCCCTTTCTCCTCAGCTCGGAGATGGCCACGCTAGCGACGGATGACGTCGCATGGATTTCGAGGTTGTATCCGCAGACGACCGGCGGCACGACGTTCGCAGGGACGCACGGGACGCTGACCGGAGTGGTGCGCTTCAGCGACGGCATGACCCACGCGCAAGGCGTGAACGTGATCGCGCGCCGCGTGGACACCGGGTCGAACGAAGACCGCAGGTTCGCGGTGTCGGTGGTTTCCGGGTTCAAGTTCACAGCCAATCCGGGGCAGAGCGTGACCGCGAATTACCTCGGTGGAACTGACGACAACACGGGAGGCAGCGACTTCGGATCGCGGCAGACGGGCGACATTGGGCTGTTCGAGATCCCGGTGCCGGCGGGCGACTACACCGTAGAAGTGGAGAGCATCGATCCCGGATTTGAGGGTGGCTCGAGCGTGGGCCCGTTATCACCGCCGATCCCCATGCCGGGCGCGGCACCGGCCGCGGCAGGACCTTTTGCGGTGGGAGCCGGAATGACGGTGTCTGTCGGAGATGTGGTCCTGCTCGGCACCGACCCGCGCTTTGACCAGTTCGAGGGGCCGTGAAACGCCTGACCCAAGTCGTGGCGGTCGCCGTCTTCGGCCTTGGACTGTTGCTCGCGTTGTCCGGCTGCGGCGGAGGGAGCGACTCCATTCCCACGTCTCCTCCTCAACCCACACCCATCAGCATCACGACGACCAGCCTGCCGAATGGGACGGAAGGAGCTGCATACAGCCAGACTCTGACGGTTTCGGGAGGGCAGGGCACCCGCACATGGAGCGTTTCTTCGGGAGTGCTTCCCGCTGGACTGAGCCTGAACGTCAGCACCGGCGTGATCAGCGGGACGCCGACCAATCCGAACGACGATCAGACGTTTACCGTGCGGGTGATGGACGCGACGGGATCGGACACGCAGCAACTCACGATCAACATCGACCCGGCGCCGCCACCGAACATCACAACCACCTCGCTACCGGACGCGCAGCGGGGGGTGGCGTACAGCCAAACGCTGGCGGCGACGAGCGGGGTCGCGCCCTATACCTGGGCGTTGAGTTCAGGCGTCTTGCCCACGGGATTGACGGGTCCGAGCGCGAGCACGGGCGTAATCAGCGGCACGCCGGACTGTGCCTCGACCACCCGGACCTTCACGGTGCAGGTGACCGATTCCGCGACCACGCCCAAGACCGACACGCAGTCGCTGACGATTGCGGTGAACCCGGCGGCGCCGCTGAGCATTTCGACCAGCGCGCTTCCAAGCGTCATGGTCAACACGGCGTACAGCGTGACGTTGCAGGCGACCGGCGGCGTTCCCCCGCGGACCTTCGCACTGACCGGCGGGGCGCTGCCTGCCGGGCTGTCTCTGAACGGCTCCAGCGGGCGGATCAGTGGCACACCCACCACGGTGGAAACCGCGAATTTCGACGTCACCGTGACCGACGCTTGCGGCACGACGAGTACGCGATCGCTTTCGATCACGGTCAGTGCCGTCAGCCTGGGCCGGAACAATTCTCCAGCGACGGCAACCGCACTCTCCAACGGGACCTTTGACGCGTCCATCAGTCCGTTCGGTGACCCCGCCACGGTGACCGACCCCGATGAGGACTTCTATGCGGTTTCAGTGGCCGCGGGAGGCACGTTATCGGTGAGCGTGCTGGGGCCGGGATTGCCAACGCCCAGTCCGATCGACCCGGTGATTGAAATCCTGGACAGCAACGGCTTCAGGCTGGCAACTTGCAAGGACCCGGGAGACGACGCCGATCCGACGCCGGATGCGTTCGATGATCCCTGCATCAACGACGACATCAGCCTGGGGTCCGTACTCGATTCGCAGTTGGAATTCCAGAACGGTAGCGGCAGTACGGTGACCGTCTTCATCCACGTGCTGGACTGGCGCGGCGACGCGCGCCCGGACCTGCGCTACCAGATCACCATTACAGGCGCGAACTAGCGGAGTCCCGCTGAGTCATCGGAGCCAGGCCGCAGGAGTGAAACAGCACTCCCCACGACGGCTTGGTGTACCGGACCCGTTTGTTGAGCGGCGGCCCGAGCGTGGGCGCGCTTGCAGTTGACTTTTTCCCGCCCGAACCCAAGAATACGAAGACTTTTCCTCGCGTGCGACCCCGTCGCGCGGACTAACCAGTTCATGGCACGAAGCACACTCGCGAAAGCTGGACGGGGACTCCTGAAAAGCTTGCTGGTGCTGGTGTGCCTGGCGGGCACCGCCGAGGCGCAGCGCGGCGCCATTACGATCCCCAGAAACCTGAATGAGCTGACGAAAAGGGCCGATCTGATCGTGCGGGGCACGGTGGTGCACGCGCGGGTGGAAAGACATCCCGACCAGCCGCAGATGCAGACGCTGGTGGTGACGCTGGCGGTCAAGAAGACGCTCAAGGGACAGGCGCAACAGTTCCATACCTTCCGGCAGTACATCTGGGACATACGAGACAAACTGGATGCTGCCGGGTATCGCAAAGGGGACGAGGTTCTGCTGATGCTATTCGGCCCCAACCGTTACGGGCTCTCCGGGCTGGCGGGGATGGAGCAGGGCCGGTTCCGCATCTATCGCGACCGCAGCGGCCAGGAGGTAGCCGTGAATGGCGCGGGGAATTTCATGCTGTTCCGCGGCATGCAGGAGCAGCTACGGGCGAAGCTTCCGGAACTCACGCTGCCGACGCAGAAGATGCTGGAGGAAGGCCGGGCAGCGCCGATGGCGGCGGCCGACCTGGAAGCGCTCATCGAGCAATCGGTGCATGGCAGGCGCTAGGGGATGAGAGAGCGGTTCTCCAATCGGGGTTGGTTCGGACTGGCTGCAGCCGGAATGTGGCTGCTGGTCTTCCCCATTGCAGCGACTGCGGGAGGCCCGCTGAGGGTGGGCGGGCCGACGTTCGGTGTCGCGGGCCAGCCGTTCACGTGGGATACAGCAACCGCGATCCAATACCGGACGGACAACGGGCCGTTAAGCTCCCAGCCCGGAGACGACGAAATGTCCACGCGGACGCGGGTCGCCAGCCTGTTTCAGGTGTGGCAGGACGTTGCGACTTCAAACATCGCGTATAGCCGCGCGGGTTTCATCTCGGCAGTTTCGGGTTTCGCAGGCGGCGATGTTGACACAGGCGCCGAGTTGACCGCGCTGGAGAACGCCTGCGGGAGCGGGCAAAGCACGCAGAGCTTTATTGTCTACGATGCGAACGGACGGATTTTCGATGATCTTGGGGTGGACACCGAGTCGGTGATCGGTTTTGCCGGGCCGTGTGGTATCAACTCCGCCGGACGCATCACGGGCGGCGAAGCCGTGATGAACGGCCTATTCACGGATGGAGTGACCGCACCCGGAGCGGCCATTCCCAACCCGGCGGACATATCGAACGAAAAATTCAACGCCGCCTTCATCCACGAGTTCGGGCACTTCTCAGGGCTGGACCACTCGCAGATCAATGTGAACTGTCTTGGTACCTGCGGGGCGGATGACGAGAGCGGTTTGCCAACGATGTTTCCGATTCTCGTCAGTCTTGAGATGGCGACGCTGGCGACGGACGACATCGCGTGGATATCAAGGTTGTATCCGCAGTTGAGCGGGGGTACGACCTTCGCGGGAACGCACGGGACACTGACCGGGACGGTGCGTTTCAGCGACACCATGACGCACGCGCAGGGAGTGAACGTCATCGCACGGCCGGTGGACACAGGCACAAACCAGGATCGCAAGTTCGCTGTCTCGGTGGTTTCGGGGTTCAAATTCACGGGAAACCCCGGGCAAAGCGTGACGGCGGCGCCCTATCTGAACGGAGCCTCTGACAACACGGGAGGAGACAGTTTCGGTTCGCGACAAACCGCAGACATCGGCCGGTTCGAGATTCCGGTGCCGACGGGCAGCTATACGATCGAGGTGGAGTCCATCAATGCGGGCTTCGACGGCGGTTCGAGCGTCGGCCCGCTGGACCCCCCGATTCCCATGCCGGGCACAGCGCCGGCTGCGGCTGGGCCCTTTGCCGTCGCGGCGGGCGGCACGGTCAATGCGGGCGACATCGTGCTGGTGGGCACGAACCCACGTTTGGACGCGTTCGAAGGGGGCAAGAAGCGTCGCGCGCAGACTATCAGCGAGTGAGGAGGAGGGATGGCCATGAATTCGCGTCGGCAGAGGATCCTGATACTGGCAGCTGTGGCGCTCGCGCTGTGCACGGGAGCGAGCACGCCGGCGCGGGCACAGTCGCGAAATGACAGCATCGGAACGGCGACGCCGCTCTCCAACGGGACCTTCAGTGCGTCCATCAGCCCGTTCGGCGATCCCATCGACGTGACCGATCCGGATGAGGATTTCTACTCGGTGTCCGTGGCTGCGAGCGCCACGCTGACGGTGGATGTGGTGGGGCCGGGGTTGACTCCCCCGAGTCCAATCGACCCCGTGATCGAGATCGTGAACAGTGGCGGAACGCGGCTCACTACCTGCAAGGACCCGGGTGATGACAGTCCGCCTCCGGGGCTGGGGATCACGCCGGACGGGACTCCCAGTGACTTCGATGATCCCTGCATCAATGACGACATCAGTCTGGGAGAAAACCGCAACTCGCACCTGGACTTCCAGAACACGACCGGCGGCACAATCACGGTCTTCATCCACGTGCTGGACTGGCGCGGCGATGCGCGGCCGGACTTGATCTACCAGATCACGATCAGCGGGGCGCAGTAGGGCACCGTCCCCCTGTTCTCGCCCCTGGCTGCAACCACGCATAGGGCCCCCGCTCTCGCGAGGACATACCAACCACTGCGACTACTGCGGCGGGCTCGCGGACCTAGTCTCTTCCGGCGGAGTCGGTTCGCCCAGGCGGCGAAGCTCGTAGCCCGCGGGCTGCGGGAGCACGAACTGATCGTCGCGCAGCGGCTGGTTCAGGCTGAGCTTCACCATGGTAAGCACGATGGCGTACTCCTCCTTGGGGCGCCACAAGTGGATGACGGCGGGGAAACGGCCGCCGTGGTACTCCGTGATGCGCTCGTAGTCCGCCTCGGTGGCGACGGACCCATCGGGATCGTAGATGACCTGGCGGTAGGGCAGGAGGTCGGCGCGGCTGAAGAAGATCTTGCGGGAGAGCTTCCAGTCGGAGCCGTTACGGCGGATGACGTTGACCACGTAGTTGGGCTGGTCTGCTTCTTTTTTCGTTTTCGGGTCGCGGACGATCTCAGTCGAGCCTTCCAGGACCGCAATCTCCCGCTGGGGATCGATGGCGCGCAACAAAAGCGCGTCCAGGATGTGGCGCGGGCGAAGATTCTCGATGGACTTCTTGGAGACCGGCGGGGCGTCGTTGCGCCCGGTGTAGAAACGGCTCCTGGTGGGAATCGAGAGGCGGAACTCCTCGCCGTCGGTCACCATGTCAAAGGCGGTGTTGCGCAGGATGGGGAACAGGCCGATCATGCGCAGCGTCGACGGCTGGCGCAGCAAGATGTAGCCGCGCATGTCTTGAAAATCGGTGACCTTGCCCTTCCGGGAACCGCCCACGGACGGCGCGATGTCCACGGTGGCATTCAGAGTCTGGATGCGGGCGGCTTCGGTGTTGACGGTCTCAACCAGCTCGGCGAGCGTGGCCTCGCGAAGCACGGCTGAACTCATCCGGCGCTCGACGGTGCGGCTACGAAACAGGCACCCCGGCAGGATGAGCAGCGCAAGCAAGGCCGGCAGAGCGCGGCGGAGGCGTCTGGGCGTTGGGTGGAACCGGCAAGCAACCATCGTATCGTCGGTTTCGAGGGCTCCTGGCCGCAGGGCCTAAACCCCGGCTCCTTCGGCTCTGATTCGGCGCCTCTCCAGGTGATTGACTTCCCCTGTAGACCAACCACTTTCGAGTATATAGGGCTCGGGCGGCGGGCTTCAGCGGCGGCCGAGTTCGCGGCGATAGGCGGCCACGTTGCGGCTGTGTTCGGCGGCGGTGGAGGCGAAACGGTGGCGCCCGCGAGCGTCGCTGACGAAGTACACGTAGGTGGTCGAGGCAGGCTGCATGGCGGCGCGCAGCGAGTCGCGGCCGGGATTGGCGATAGGACCGGGCGGCAGCCCCACGCGCCGATAAGTGTTGTAAGGGGTGTCGAAGGCGAGATCGGATTGGTGGATGGCGCCGCGATACCGCCCGGCCAGCAGCGCGCCATACACGACGGTGGGATCGGCGGCCAGCACCATGTTGCGCTGCAATCGATTCTGGAAAACACCGGCCACCAGCGGCCGCTCCTCCGGCACGGCGGTTTCCTTCTCGACGATAGAGGCCAGAACAACCACGCGACGAACGTCGGAGGTGAGGGCCAGTGCCGTGGCCTCCTGGCGGAAGCGGCGCACCATGGCAGCGGCGATCTCACGCGGGCCCTGCGCGCGGGTGAACTGGTAGGTGTCCGGGAAGAGGTAGCCTTCGAGCGTGGTGGCCGAGGGGTCGAGGTCGGCAATCAGGGCGACTTCGGTGCGGGCGGCCTCGAGGAACTGCTCCCGTGTGCACAGACCGGCCGCGGCCACGGTGTCTGCGATTTCGAACATGTTGTAGCCCTCAGGGACGATGACCGTGCGTACCACTACGTCGCCGCGGGCAACGCGGCCCAGGACTTCGAAGGCGTCGGCGGGGCGATCGAAGCGGTACTCGCCGGCTTTCAGCGACGGACGCCCCTTCACGGCGTGCAGCGCCAGAAAAGCGGACGCATCGCGGATGACGCCGGCCGCCTGCAATTCCGCTGCGATCTGGCGCACGGAAAGCCCGGAGCGCAGCAGGATGAGTTGTTCTCCCGGCGGCGCGAGCGGAGTATAAAGCGCGTAAGCAAGCCACGCTCCGGCCAGCAGTACCGCCAGGATGATCAGTTTGAGAGAAGTGCGCAACCTTTGAAGTTTAGCAGTTGCCAGAACGCGCAGCGGAGCGGTGGTCCAGGAACGACTGCAGGATCAACACGGCGGCCAGGCGGTCCACGGCCTGGCGGCGGCGCTGGAGGCTGACCTCGCTCTCCCACAGGACGCGGCCGCTCTCCACCGAGGTCAGCCGCTCGTCCCAAAGGTGGACAGGAAGCCCGAAGCGTGCTCGAAGGTCTTCGGCCAGCGCAGCCACTTTCTGTGCCTGAGCTCCGGGCTCACCGCTCATGCGGAGCGGGTAGCCGACAACGATTTCCGCGACTTCATACTCCTGGAGGATCCGCCGCAGGCGCCCGAAATCCGCGCGCTTGGAAGTGCGCCGCAGGGTGGCCAGCCCCTGGGCGGTGAGGCCGAGTGGGTCGGAAACCGCCAAGCCGATGGTCCGTGCGCCGACGTCGAGGGCCAGGATGCGCGGGCGGATGCCGGGATGGGTTGTCACGGGCTCATTATAGGAGCCGGCTGCGGGCCAGGTTGGGATACGATAAGCGCGATGGCGACCGACGAAATCGACCTCGAAGAGCGGGGCGAGGCAGTGCTGCCGGCAGCGCCGGCCCCTCCCCGCCGCCGGCGCGGCGACCACGTGTCATCGGCCGCGCAAACCGTGGTGGCCATCGCGGTGGTGTTGACGCTGTGCTACGTGGCCAAGCTGGTGGTCATCACCCTGATGGTCTCGATCCTGCTGGCCTTCCTGCTGCAACCCGTGGTGGAAATGCTGGAGCGTCTGCGCATGCCGCGCTCCCTGGCGTCGTTCCTGGCGGTGGTCTTTCTGCTGGGCATCGCGTATGGCGGAACGCACTTCTCCTATAACCGTGCCGTGGACTTCGTGCAACAGTGGCCCAAGTATTCGGTGCGCGTCCGGCAGGTAGTGACCAGCTTCCGGGAACGCACGCTGACCATCCAGAAAACGACCGAGCGGGTGCTGGCGCAGGAACCGGAGCGAGGCGTGGTCACGGTGCAGCAGAAAGTGGACTGGGCGGAGGTGCTCACGCGCAGCGCCGCCTCGGTGTGGGAGTTCGTGCTGATCGTCTCCTTCATCCCCTTCCTGGTGTACTTCATGCTGAGCTGGCAGGACCACGTGAAGTCGGCCACAGTGATGCTGTTCCGGCTGGAGAACCGCAACGCCGCCTACAAGACGCTGAGCCGCATCTCCGCCATGACCCGCAGCTTCATCGTCGGCAACCTTCTGATCGGCCTGTTCATGGCGGCCATCAGTGTGATCGTGTTTGCCCTCGTGGACCTCTCCTATCCTTTCATCCTGGGCTTCCTGAGCGGATTCCTCAGCCTAGTTCCTTACCTGGGAGTGGTACTCGCAGTGGTGCCTCCGCTGGTGGCCGGTCTAGGAGAACTGTCGGGAGGGAAACTGCTGGTGGTGGTGGTCACGGTCCTGATCCTTCACCTCTTCGCCATCAACGTGCTGTACCCCAAGATTTTGGGGAGACGCCTACAACTGAATCCGCTGGTGGTCACCATCGCCCTGCTGGTGTGGGGCTGGATCTGGGGCGGGATGGGACTGATACTGGCGGTGCCCATCACCGGCGCCATGAAGATCATTTTCGATCACGTGGAGACTTTACGTCCCTACGGGGCCTGGATGGGTGAATAAGAGAAGGTTTGCCGCCGGACTCAGGCCTGGAACGCTTCGCGGAAGCGCAGCTTGGTCTTGGCCAGGGCCTTGGTCAGAAGCTGTTCGACTTCGTCTTCGCTCGTATTCTTGGCCAAGGCCAGCTCGCTTACCAGCAGGAAGCGCGCCCGGTCCAGCATCTTCTTTTCGCGGAAGGAGAGGGGCTTGGTCTGGTTAAGCTGCAGCAAGCTCTTCAGCACGGCGGCCACATCCATCAGGGAGCCGGTGCGCATTTTGTCGGAGTTTTCCTTGAAGCGGCACTTCCAGTCAGCGTGGTTGTCGCACTTCACGTCGGTAAGATAATCGAGGACCTTTTGCACGTCCCCGTTCTTGATCACGCGCCGCAGGCCGACACTGGCCACGTTGTGGAAAGGAACCATGACCCGCAGGCTGCCGGCCGTGAACTTGAGGATGTAGAAGCGTTCGACCGAGGCGCCGAGGGTGCGACTCCCGATCTGCTCGATCACGCCGACTCCCTGATTGGGATACACCACTTTATCGCCGACGTGAAAGCCGCTGTCTCCGTTCATGAAGGCTCCGTCTGCAAAGTGGAGGGGGAATAGCTTGGCAAACCACTCCATTATAGCCTGAGTGTCAAGTCAGTCAACGAAACCGACGTCGCAAGTAACACAAGCATAAGCAGTTGTGATGTGCCCTTCGTGCTGCCACAAGAGCCAACGCTCGCGGCTGCGCGGCTGCAAGACCGAGGCGTGGCGAGGTTTATAATAAACGCCGAGGGCGGGCTGATTACCTTGCCCCCGAACCCAGACTAGGCCGCTCCAAACGTCCATGCCAGAGCACATCCGCAAGAAGCTCGAGGAGGAGATTCAGACGCTCGAATACGAGCTCAACACCGAGCTCCCCCGGGAGCTGAAGAAAGCGGCGGCCATGGGCGACCTCACCGAGAACGCCGAATACCACATGGCCAAGCAGCGCCAGGAGTTCGTCCGCGCCCGGCTGGGACAACTCAAGAAGCGCCTGGCAGACCTGTCGCTGGTGAACCTGAACAACATCCCCAAGGATCGCGTGGCCTTCGGCTCCAGGGTGGTGGTGTATGACCAGACGCGCAACCAGGAAATGGAGTTCCGGCTGGTGACCAGCGAGGAGGCCGACGTGGACAAAGGGCTGATCTCGACCACCTCGCCCATCGGACGAAGCCTGATGGGGAAACGGGTCGGCGACACAGCCGTGGTGGTGACGCCGGCCGGCCAGCGGGAGCTGGAGATTCTGAAGCTGACCACGATCCACGACGGGGCGTCATGACCTGGACGGCTGCGGTTGGGAATGTGTGCCGGGTGTTGCTGCAGGCCATCATCAAGAGCCTGGCGCTGACCCGGATCTCGCCCAACACCTACACGTTCCTCGGACTGCTGGTGACGGTGGTGGCCGCAGTGCTCTTCGGCTATGCCTCCGGCGAGAACCAGGCGGCCATGTTCCGCGCGGCCGGCATGGTGGTGATCCTGGCAGGTTTTCTGGACATGGTGGATGGACGCATAGCCCGCGCCAAGAACCAGGTCACTCCCTTCGGCGCGTTCTACGATTCGGTGCTGGACCGCTACGGCGACCTGGCGCTGTTCTTCGGCTTGCTGGTGTACTACGCCCGCGCCAACCGTTTCTTTTACGTCGTCCTGGTGGCGGTAGTGATGACCGGCTCGGTGATGGTCAGCTACACCCGGGCGCGGGCGGAGTCGCTGATCGGGGAGTGCAAGGTAGGTTTCCTGGAGCGGCCCGAGCGGCTGGTGCTGGTCATTCTGGGAGCCTTGTTCAACCGCATGGCGCCGGTGCTCTGGGTGATCGCCATCCTCTCCAACATCACCGTGCTGCACCGCATCCTCTACACCTACAAGAGGACGCGGCAACTCGACGCCGTGCATACCAGCGAAGCGGCATGAGTCGCCGCGTGCGCCCTCCTCGTTGGATAACCTCGATCGGGTGCTGCCTGGCCTTTCTGATGTTATTGCCGGTGGCCGCGGCGGCCCGGCCCTCCCCGGAAGCGCTGGACGAGCTGGCCGGTGAGTTCTGGGCCTGGCGTGCGCGCACGCAGCCGTTTTCCGGCGACGACATTCCCCGCATTGAGCGTCCGGCGGACTGGCTGCCGGACTGGTCGCCCGCAGGCATTGCGGCGCAGCGGCGGGAGTTGGAGGTCTTCGAGCGGCGCTGGAAGCTCATGGACGCGCGCGGCTGGCCCGTGTCCCGGCAAGTGGACTACCGGCTGATCGGGTCGGCGCTGGCTCGCGTTCGCTGGGAACTGGAGATCCTGCAGCGCTGGCGCCACAACCCGTATTTCTACATAGACCAGACACTGGGCAGCATCTTCGAACCCCTGCTTCCACCTCCGCCTTTCGATGCCCAGCGCAGCCGCACCATCGTCCGTCGTTTGCAGGCCATGCCGCAGACGCTCGAGCATGCGCGCGTGAACCTCGATCAGCCTCAGGCGCCGTTTGCGCGGCTCGCCATCTCGGCACTCACGGACGTTCGCGGACGCTTGGGCACGATGCAGCGCGGACTACAGCCGCTGCTCGATGCGTCGAGCGCCGCGCAATTGCCAGAGGCGACCGAGAAGGCGATCGTAGCGCTGGAGGCGTACCGGGCATGGCTCAAGCAGCGCCTGCCGCAGATGCCGGAGAAGACGGCGGTCGGCCGTGATGCTTACATGTTCTTCCTCAAACACGTGGCCCTGATCCCCTTCACGCCGGAACAGCTTCTGGCCATGGGCAAGCAGGAGTGGGACCGAGCCGTTTCTTTCGAGGCGTACGAGCAGCAGCGCAACCAGGGCCTGCCGCAGCTCCCGCTTTTCCCCGACCAAGAGGCTCAAATGGAACGGGAGAAGCGCGCGGAGCTGGCCGTCCGCCGCTTCCTTGAGGAGAAAGGGATCCTCAGTGTTCCCTCCTGGGTCAAGCACTACCGCAACCTGCCTTTGCCGCCATATCTTGAGCCGCTCTCGTTCCTGGGCGTAACCGCGGATCACACCTCGGCCACGCGGCTGGGTGAAGACGGCGTGAGCTATATCCGGCCGCCGTCGCCGAACCTGGGCTACTTCGGCCTTTCCACCGCCCGCGATCCGCGTCCCATCCTGGTGCATGAGGGCGTGCCGGGGCACTACTTCCAACTGGTGTTGAGCTGGGCGCAGGAGAATCCCATTCGCCGCCACTACTACGATTCCGGGCCCAATGAGGGCCTGGGTTTCTACGCCGAAGAGATGATGCTGCAGGCGGGGTACTTCGACGACAGTCCGCGGACGCGTGAGATCATCTACAACTTCATGCGGCTGCGCGCCTTGCGGGTGGAGGCGGACGTGAGGCTGGCGCTGGGCGAATTTTCCATCGGGCAGGCCGCCGAATATCTGAGGACGGCAGTGCCCATGGATGCGGAAACAGCGCATGAGGAGGCGGCTTCCTTCGCAGCAGGACCGGGACAGGCGATCACTTACCAGATCGGCAAGTTGCAGATTCTGGAGTTGCTGGCTGCGGCGCGGCGCGCCCAAGGCGTTGATTTTCGCCTGCGCGACTTCCACGACTTCCTGTGGAAGAACGGCAATGTGCCGCTCGCGCTGCAGCGCTGGGAATACCTGGGCCTCGACGACCAGGTAAAGGAGCTCGACCGTGAATAGCCGGCCGGTGGTGGTGGTCCACGGAGGCGCCTGGGCCATCCCCGATGCCATGGTCGAGGCCCATCTGGCCGGCGTCCGCCGGGCTGCGGCGGCAGGGTGGGACGTCTTGGTGGAAGGCGGTTCTGCCCTGGACGCGGTCGAGACGGCCGTAGCCCTGATGGAGGACGATGAAACCTTCGATGCCGGTCGCGGCAGCTTCCTCACCCGCGACGGCCGCGTGCAACTGGACGCCTTCCTAATGGACGGCGCCACGCTGCGCGCCGGGGGCGTGGGCTGTGTCGAGCGCCTTCGCAACCCCATTCACGCCGCCCGCAAGGTGTTGGACGAAAGCCCCCACGTGTACTTCGTCGGGGAGGGAGCGGAGCGATTCGCCGAGGAACACGGCATCGCGCTCTGTGATAACCGGGAAATGGTGGTGGAGCGCGAGGTCCGCCGGCTGGAAGAGGTGATGACGCAAGCGGCGAGTGGAGAAACCGTGGACCTGTTCGGCCCCGTTGCTTCCCATGACACGGTCGGCGCCGTTGCCTGTGACGCCCAGGGCAATCTGGCGGCCGCAACCTCCACCGGAGGAACAGTGGGCAAAGCGCCGGGTCGCGTCGGCGATTCCTCGCTCGTCGGATGCGGCTGCTATGCCGACAACCAGAGCGCCGCCGTATCCACGACGGGCTGGGGTGAAGCCATCATGAAGCTGGTGCTGGGCAAGTGGGCGGTGGATCGTGTGGAGCAAGGCATCGCGCCCGAGCGCGCCGCAGGGCTGGCCATCGAGCATCTCCGCACCCGCGTGGGCGGACACGGAGGCATCATCCTGCTCGACGCGCGGGGCAACTTCGGCCTTGCTCATAACACACCGCGGATGGCTTGGGCGATCCGCAGCGCGGTGGAAGAGAAGGCCGGGATCCAGCGTCCGTAAAGGCAACGGTTGTTCCGCGTGGTTCCTGTCGTCCCTGCCATCCCCTTGTCTCGCTTGCCTTTTCGTCTGCTTCTGATGTACAACGTGCCCGCTTCCCGTGCTGCAAAAGCCTGGGGCGTGGTTCACCGGGAAGCTGAGGGGTGAGGGCGATGAGGATTGCTGCCAGGTTTGCCTGCCTGTTTCTGCTGCTCGCGCTTGGGGCCACACAGCTCTGGGCACAAGGGGTTGCCACCGCCGACCTTTCCGGGACGGTGACTGACCCGAACGGCGCTGTGGTTGCCGGAGCTCGCGTGACGCTGCGTGACGAGGCGCGGGCCTTCGAACGCACCACCATCACAGATGACGAGGGCGCGTACCAGTTCCTGCTGGTGCCGCCCGCGAGTTACACCCTGACGGTCGAGGCCAAGGGCTTTGCCAAGCTGGTGTACACCGGCGTCGTCCTGACCATCGGACAATCCGCCGAGCGGCCGGTCTCGCTCAAGGTGGCCGGCACCGAGGCGGTTGTGGAGGTCAGCGCCGAGACCGAACTGGTGGAAACCACGCGCAGCTCGGGCTCGACCACCATTCTGCAGCAGAGCATTGAGAACCTCCCCATCAATGGGCGTAACTACATCAATTTCACCCTCACCAACTCACAGGTGAAGCGCGACACTGCGCCCAGCATCGGTGTGGCCCCGACTTCGGGGCTGAATTTCGGCGGCCAGCGTGCCCGCTCCAACCTGGTCAACGTGGATGGCGCCGACGCCGTGGACAACTCGGTCAACGGCATCCGCTCCACGGTTTCCCAGGAAGCCGTGCAGGAGTTCCAGATCATCACCAACAGCTACAACGCGGAGTATGGCCGCGCTTCCGGCGGCGTGGTGAACATCATCACCCGCTCGGGCACCAACTCGCTGCACGGCAACCTGTTCGGCTATCTGCGTCATCGCGACATCCAGGCCGACAATCCCTTCACCACCGTGGAGAACCCGGCCTTCACGCGCGTACAGGCGGGGGCGACCCTGGGCGGCCCGATCAAGAAGGACAAGACCTTTTTCTTCTTCTCCTACGAGACGACGCGCCGCCAGGAAAGCGGCTTCTCGACTATCGGTTCCAACAACTTCGGGCTGGTGGATTTTGATTCCTCGGCGCTCACCTGCCGAACGCTGGTCGGCGGGGTTCCGACCCCGGCGTTCCCGTGCCCCTTCGGCACCGTGCAACTGACTCCCGACCAGGTCATCGGCCTGCAAGCCCGGAACAGCAATCCGGCGTTCCAGACCATCCCGGCGCAGATCGCCATGTTCAACTACGTGGCGCTGGCCGCGCGAGCCGCGGGTGCCGCGATCAACGGCGCCTGGCCCACGGCTGCGCTGGGAACCGGGTGCGTGCTGCCCACGGCGGTGCCGGGCGCGTGCTTCGCCTCCACCGGCATTCCGCTCAATCCGGACTTCGTGCCGCTGCAAACGCTGGTCGGCAACTATCCCATTTCCGAGGGAACCACGGTCGTGGCCATGCGTCTGGACCACCGCTTCAACGCCAATCAGACGGCCCTGCTGCGCGTGAACGTGAGCCCCAGTTCGGTGACCGGCATCCAGGTGAACGCGCAGAACCAGAACTTCGGGCAGAACGCGTTTTCCCGGACTTCGGCGCAGGACTTTCGTGACGTCAACGTCACCGCGCAGCACACCTGGCTGATCGGCAACAACAAGGTGAACGAGTTCCGCTTCCAGTTCGCGCGCCGCGGCCTGCTCTACACCTTCTCGCGCCAGGGGGATACGCCGCCGCCCGCGCCGGGCGACTCGGGAACCAATCCCGACGGCGGCCAGGTGGCCTTCAACATCCCGGGATTCGCCTTCTTCGGTCGTGAGCCTTTCTCGTTTGCCGACCGCGTCGAGAAACGCTACCAGTTCACGGACAACTTCTCCATCCTGAAGGGCAATCACAACATCAAGTTCGGGGCCGACGTGAATCGTGTGCCCGTGGATGCCGACTTCACGGTGAACTTCGGCGGCCTGTACAACATCGGCTCCCTCAGCGCCACTTCGCTCTCGACCGCCTTCGCCGGCTTCCCCTCGTTCTCGCCCGTGCAGGCCTACGGGCTCGGCATCCCGCAGGTCTTCATTCAGCAGATAGGCGATCCCCATTATTCCGAGGCCATCACCTCGCTGGGTGTTTTCTTGCAGGATTCGTGGCGCATCAAGTCCAACTTCACCTTGAACATCGGGGTTCGCTACGACGTGGAGTGGACGCCGGAAGAAGCCGCCCTGAACTCGCTGGCGGAGGAGGCCCAGCGAGCGCTCAACATCACCCAGGGCATTCCGATGGATACCAACAACGTCGCTCCCCGCATCGGGATTGCCTGGGATCCCTGGAAGGACGGCAAGACCGTATTCCGGGCCAGCTACGGGCTGTTCTACGATCACCCGCTGGTGGGACTGGCCTTCCTTTCCCAGGTGGCAGACGGCGCCCAGGCGCCGGGCATCATCCTGTTTGGCGGCAGCCCCTGCACGGGCGCCGGCATCGCCAACCCGCTCAACCTGAACGCTACCAATGTGTGGCAGGGGACGCTGGCCTTGCCCAACTGTGTCCCTCCCGCCGTGCTCAGCGGCATCAACTACATCCAGTCGGAGGCGCGCTTCGAGGACCTGAACACCAACTCGCTCTTCTTCAACCAGAACTACCTCACGGCCGGCGTGCCGCTCGCGGTACAGCCCTTCGGGTTCCCCATCAGCAGCCGATTCAAGTACGGGTACGCCAACCAGGCGAGCGCTTCCATCGAACGCGACCTCGGCGGAGATTTCGCCCTGAGCCTGAACTACAACTTCGTGGGCGGGCGGCATCTGAACCGCTCCATCGACATCAACTTCGTGAATTCGGAAGCCTTGATCGCCAACTGGGAACGGGCCGTGGCGGCCGGCGCGGCTACGGCCGCAACCCTGCCCGTCCAGGTCAACACCTGCGGGATCGATCCACTGGGACGTCCTTTTGTTCCTGCGGCCCTGGTCAGCTTCTTCCGCTCTTCCGGGTTGAATCCCTCGCTGGCCGCATTTCCCCCTCTGGCTCCCTGCCTGCCGCTGGCCGCGCTGGTGATGGCCGAGTTCGGCCTGGGCCTGGGGGCCGACGGAGCGTCCTGCGACCCGTTGACTCCCGGAGACTGTATCCCGATTCCCTTCAACTTCATGAACTCCAACGTCTCCAGCGGCAGCTCCGTCTACCACGGCCTGACCGTCAACCTGAAGAAGCGCTTCAGCCGCAAGTACGAGTTCCTGGCGTCCTACACCTGGTCGCACGCCATCGACGATTCCACCGACCTGCAGTCGCTGCTGCAGCCGCAGGATACCCGCCGTCCGGACCTGGAGCGCTCCAACTCCACCTTCGACCAGCGTCATCGCTTCGTCTTCAGTGGCGTTTATCAGACCGGCAAGCTCTCCGGCGACGGATTCTGGTCCAAATTCTTCAGTGATTGGACCGTGGCGCCCATCCTCGAGATCAGCTCCGGGCGCCCGTTCCTGATCCTTACCGGCAGCGACCGCAACTTCGATTTCGGTTCCAACACCGACCGTCCGCTGCAGGTTGCCCCCGGTACCACCAACCTGTGCGGCGACACCGCCGTGCCGTCGCAGTTCTCCACGGCTGGAGCGTTCATCCCGGCCTGCTGGATCGACGGCAACTTCCTGGATAACGGGGCCACTCTGCCCCTGGTCGGGAACACCGGACGCAACGCCGGAACCCGTCCCTACACCGTCTTCACCGACCTCCGCCTGGCGCGCCGCTTCCACGTCTCCGAGCGCGTAAAGCTCGACTTCATCACCGACATCTTCAACCTGCCCAACCGCTTCAACGTCGCTGACGTCAACGTGCTCTTCTCCGAGGCGGGAACGCCTACCTCCGCCTTCGATCCGCGGCAGTTCCAGTTCGCGCTCAAGCTTTCCTGGTAAGGGGGTGAAGCAACGGGGTCCCGGTGGCAACGCCGGGACCCCTCTTGTTCTCATCACGAAATCGGCCGAAGGAGTCGGCCGAGGTCGCTTGGTGCCGAAACAAGGGGTGACTCCGGCAGTACACTGGCCCCTGGTTCCGTTGACCCACTTCGCAAACGCATAGTACGATTCACCAGCCTCTGAAGACGCTTGCGCAGCTCGGGCGTCTAATCCCCTGTCGGTCCAGAGGATATGGGTATTCATAGACGGTTCGTCTTCATCGCGGTCCTCCTCGCGCTCGTCCTGCTGAGCGCCGGTTGTGAAACCGCGGGCTCCGGGCGTGCCTCCGTAGCTCCTCCTCCGAGCGCACAGGCGCCCACCCTGGCTGCAGCTACACCACCGACCGTGCCAGCCACCAAACCTGTCCCCAAGGCTCAGGAGCCACCCGCACCGCGCGTCGATCCCGTGGAAAGCTTGCTGGTCCGCGTCCGCAAGGAGTACCAGGACGGCCAGGCGGAATACGCTGCCGGCCACCTGGAGACGGCCCGCGCCCACTTCGACCGCGCCTTCGACCTGCTGCTCACCGGCCCGGTCAACGCCCGCTCGGACCGCCGCCTGGAGCAGGAGTTCCAGCGCATCGTGGACGGCGTGAACCGCCTGGAGATGGAAGCCCTCAAGCAGGGCGACGGCTTCACCGAGCAGCGCTCCGAACCCGCCCCCATCGATGAAGCCAGCGAAGTCACCTTCCCGGTGGACCCCAATCTGCGCGCCCGGGCCGAGGCCGGGCTGCGCACCACCATCTCCGATATCCCGCTGGTGATGAATGATCTGGTCGCCAGCTACCTGCAGTACTTCACGAACACCAATAAGGGCCGCAATACCATGCAGTATTCCTGGGAGCGCGCGGCCCGGTACCGGGAGACCATCCTGCGCATTCTGCGGGAAGAGGGTGTGCCACAGGACCTCATCTATGTGGCGCAGGCGGAGTCCGGGTTCCATCCCCTGGCCGTCTCGCGTGCCGGCGCCCGGGGCATGTGGCAGTTTATGGCCGCCCGCGCCACCGAGTATGGCCTGAAGCGCAACTGGTGGATCGATGAACGGCAGGATCCGGAAAAGGCCACCCGCGCCGCCGCCCGCCATCTGCGTGATCTCTACGAGCAGTTCGGCGACTGGCATCTGGCCATCGCCGCCTATAACTCCGGTCCGCTCAACGTGCAGCGGGGCGTGGAACGCACCGGCTACGCCGACTTCTGGGAGCTCTACAAGCGCGACGTCCTGCCCCGCGAGACCAAGAACTACGTGCCCATCATCCTGGCGGTCATGATCATCGCCAAGAATCCTGAGGCCTACGGCTTCCAGCCCATGGAAGCCCAGCCCCTGGCGGTGGAGCGCGTGACGGTGGATTACCCTCTCGATCTCCGCTTGGCCGCCGAGGCCCTCGATGTCCCCGTCAGCATCCTGCAGGACCTCAATCCCGCCCTGCTGCGCATGACCACGCCGCGCGAGGGCGCTTTCGAATTGCGCCTGCCCTGGGGGACCAAAGAGACTTTCGAGCAGGCCATGGCGGCCATCCCGCGCGACATGCGGGTGTGGTGGCGCTACCACAAGGTGGCCCGGGGTGAATCCTTGTCCGCCATCGCCCGCAAGTACCGCACCACCACCGACGCCATCGCCAAGGTCAACAACCTCACCGGCGACTCGCTGTACGCCGATGCCAAGCTGGTCATTCCGGTCACGCCCGGCAAGCGGCTGCCCGGCGACATGGAGGGCATGGTTTATTCCAAGCGGCCGGTGCGCTACAAAGTCCGCCAGGGCGATACCCTGATGTCGATCGCCGATGACTTCGGCGTTCCTTTGGAAAAACTCCGCCAGTGGAACCGTTTGCGCGGCAACCATGTGCGCCGCGGCCAGTTCTTGCGCATCTATCGCCCGGTCGCGGTGGACTACCGTGAAACCGCGACTCTCACCACTAAGTCCCGCAAGAATGGGCAGTTAACCGGTAAGCCGGGACAGCACGTGCACACCGTCCGCTCCGGCGAGACCCTCTACAGCATCGCCTCCACCTATGGCACCACGGTGGCCGAGCTGCAGCGTGCCAATGGCCTCACCTCTTCCCGGCTCTACCCCGGCGACACGCTCATTGTCCGTACCGGGCCCTAGCTGGATTTGACACCCCTCTTTCTGTTGCTATAATCCGCGCCTGCTCCGGGCGCATCCAACCTCGGAGAGATTGCCAACCGCGTGCCCGGCAGGTCGCTTCCGGTCCGCTGCAGTTGGGCCACATTTCGGAGGAAACATGAACTTCGACGACGAAACCCTCTACGCTGGCGACAATGACGAAATGGATGACTTCGGTGAGCCCGACTACGGCGACCTCGATGAGGAGTACGAAGAGGAAGAAGAAGAAGAAATGGATGAGATGACCGGCGAAGCCGAATTGCCCGCTCCGGCGGCCGCCATTCCTCCTCCGCCCGCCGCCCCGCCGAAAAAAGCGCCGGTGAAAAAGAAGAAGCAGGCTGCCAAGAAAGCCAAAAAGAAGAAAGACAAGAAGAAGGACAAGAAGAAGAAGAAGAAAGACAAAAAGAAGAAAAAGAAAGACAAAAAGAAGAAAAAGAAAGATAAGAAGAAAAAGAAGAAGCGCTGACCGGTCCGCTGCCGGTTGCCGCCGTCAGCAACGAAGAAGCCGCGGCGCGCGCCGCGGCTTTCGGCTTTTCATCGTAGCAGGTTTCCGCTTACGCCTCGATGGACACGTGGCACACCCGGCCCACGATGTAATCCGCATGGCTCGTGCCTTCCTCGATCGGCAGCACGTCCACCGGATAGGCTGGGTTCTCCGGGCGCAGCACCAGGTGGCCGTCGGCCTGCTCCACGTACTTGATGGTGCATCCGCCTTCTTTCTTTACCGCGTACATGTTGCGCTCGTTCTTGCGGTAGGGCTTCAGCGAATTGTAGTGGCGGTCGATCAGCACCATGGCGTCCGGCAGCAGCCGCGGGTACATGCTCATCCCCTCGCGCGCGTCCACCTTCACCAGCACGAAGCGATGCCAGTCGTCCCGCGGCGATTCCATCTCCGGCCGCAGCCGCCGCAGGAAGTTCTTCTTGAACTTCAGGATTTCCTTCACGTTCTCCTGCGTGATCAGCGGCTCGCCCGCGGCCACCGTGCCCTCCACCAGCAGCACGTTCTCGAACTCGTCCTCGCTCGGCGGTACGATCGACGCCCGCTTGTTGATCTCGTCCGGATCCAGCAGGTCCAGCACCGACATGTGCTGTGCCGCCAGCACGCGGTCCATGCCGTCCAGGCTCAAAGACCGCTTCCGGTTGAGGAAGTTGGAAATGTGCGCTTGCTGGAAGCCGGTCTGCTTGGCCAGCTTCAGCCCGGTCAGCTCGCCGGCCTCGATCCGTTTCCACAGCGCCTTGCGGAGGTTTTCCTGCAGAGCCTTGAATTTCATGCGTTTTTTATATCAAATCGCTATATGGAATGCAAGTGCTTCTCCGGAAAGAAAATAAAATGCTTGACAAGGGGCGTCCCGTGGAGATATAAACATCAAGATTTGTATAACACACAGTTCGGAGAAGCAAGTCCCATGACCCCTCACCCTCCTTCGGCCCACCAGGAGCAGGCCTTCCTCGAGTTCCGCCGCAAGGTGCGCGACTCGGAGATGCTCTCCGCCTCCACCGAGCGCCTGCTCGCCGCCCTCGGCTTCACCGGCCGGCTCAGCGTCGTGGTCCAGAACGGACGCGTCCTCAAGTCCGGCTACGAGGAGGGCTACTTCACGCGAAAGAAGGACGACCGCATGATTCCTTGAACGCAATCAGTACTCAGCCGTCAGTCTTCAGCCAAAAGCCAAAAGCGAAGAGCCAAGAGCTGAAAGTTTCTGACCACTGATCACTGACCCCTGACAACTGAATAGTCCGGCAGGTCGTCGCAACATCAACGAGCCCTGCTTCCATCCCGCGCCCGCGGGTTGGAGGCAGGGCTTTTTTGCTTTGGAGGAAACGATGCCGCAAGTCGAAGAAGGGCAGAGCGTCGTGCTCGAGCCCAAGTACTGCGAAGCCTGTGGGGCCCTGTGGATGCGCCCCAGCAACGAGAGCGTTCCCTATTGCGAGCGCTGCCGGAAGCGAATGGCCGGGATCTCCAGGCGCGAGCGCGTGCCCGGCGACTGGAGGCCGCGATGAGCCGCCGCCTCATGCCCTCCCGCAGCCGTGCGCTGCGGGCACGCGTGGTCTGCCCGCCCGCCGAACTCCGTCTGTACCGCGAGCGCACGCTGGAACTGCTGCGCCGTTACTATCGGCTTTCCCTGGAGCTCGGTCGCCTTCCGTCCCTCCTCGGCCGTGAATTCTTCCGCTCCAGCGTCACCACTCTCTGCGTTCCAACCTTCGAGGACCTGGTCATCTTCGTGCATGACATGGAAGTCTGCCTGGAGCGGTTGGACAAGCTTTCCCGGCAGCTCATCGCCCGCATCGTCTTTCAGGAATATACGGGTGATGAGACCGCCGTGCTGCTCGGCTGCGACCGCCGTACGGTCACACGTCGCTATCCCGATGCCCTCGACGAACTCACGGCAATCCTCCTCGATCTGGGGTTGCTTCGGCCTCTGGCCGGGCACGTGGAGGAGGCTTCCCAGCCGCGCTCCAAAACTTGTCAAGAGCCAAAAAATGTCACTTTGACCGTAACTCCTAGCAAAGACGGTAAATAAAAATTTGCTCAATGTGTCCCAATGGTCCCCCCGAATTTGCTATTCTGAACTTAGATAGTGAGCAAAGGGAAAACGGGCGCCCTGGCCGGGGCGCCCGTTCTGCCTGGTAGCGCCGGCGTCTCGCCGGCTGGCTCGCGGGCAACCCCGCGACACATTTTCGCCGACCGCGTGCACATGCACGCTCCCGAACATCCGATGAGACACAAAAACGGAAAACACAAGAACGGAAGCATGAACGGCAAGGCTGCGGAAGCCGCGTCGTTGCCGCCGCCCGCCCCGGTCGCGCCCATCTCGCCCCAGGAGGCGCTCCAGGCCGCCCAGCAGCAGGTGTTGCGCGCCCTGCCCGGGATCATCGCCGGTCTCGCCGAGCAATCGCAGACCAGCCACCAGCACGCCCGCTTCCTGTTCGAGTTCGCCGGCCTTGCTCCTGGAGTGCTGCCGCCGGAAGCCGCCGGCCCTTCGCTGGCGGAGATCCTTCTCAACCGTCTGGAGAAGCTCACCGTCGAAGAAGTCCGGCCGCCGGCTGCGTCCGCGGACGCATAGGGTAGAATCGGTTCGCGGTTCTTCCGCGGCCCACGCCGCCGGACGCGAGCTGATCCAATGGACCTGACCTGGGTGACCGACCGCATCGCGGTCGGCGGCGCTATCTGGGACGAGCGGCGCATGATCGAGGTCGTTCGTCAGGGCGTCACCCACATCATCGACATGCAGATCGAGTTCGACGACACCCTGCTCGCCGAACCCTTCGGCGTCGACGTGCTGTGGAACCCCATGGAAGACGACTTCCAGCCCAAGCCGCCGGAAGTCTTCCAGCGCGGCGTCGAGTTTGCCCTGCGGGCCCTCGACGCGCCCGAAGCCCGCCTGCTCATCCACTGCGCTGCCGGCATCCACCGCGCTCCCATGATGGCCCTGGCGCTGCTGCGGGCCATGGGCTGGGAATTGGAGGACGCCCTCGAGCTCATCCAGGTCCGCCGCCCGGTCGTCGACTTTGCCGATGTCTACGTGGAAAGCGTCGAGAACTTCGTCCGCGATTACGCCCAAGCAGAAAAATAGCGGCATTGGGCAGTTAGCATTTGGCACGTCGCCCCGAACCGTCCGTGTCGTCCTGTTGAGAAATGCATGCTCTTTCAAGGCGGCACTGCACCGTTCTGGGGCTAAATGCTAAGTGCTGTTTGCTCACTGCCAACCGCCAAGAGCCAACAACTAACAGCCAAGAGCCAACCGCCAACCGCCATGAAGCGATTTCTCTACTGCCTCATCTCCATCGCCCTCGCCGCCGGACTCATGCCGCCGCTGCGGGCCCAGGGCCCCGCGACCACCGCCATCATCGACGTGGTCTATCGCGCGGACGGCACGCCGGCGAGCGGCACTCTTTTCATCACCTGGCCGGCCTTCGAAACGGCGCAAGGAAACGCCGTGGCCGCCGGCTCCAGGAGCGTCGCGCTCGGTCCCGGCGGCACGCTCAACGTCAGCCTGGTTCCCAACGAAGGCGCTACGCCCCCGGGCAGCTTCTACCGCGTCGTCTACCAACTGGACGATCGCTCCACCAGCGAGGAGCTCTGGAGCGTGCCCGCCCTCTCGCCCACCACCATCGCCGCGGTGCGCGCCAGCATTGTGCCCTCGGGTGTGGCCATGCAGGTGGCTTCCAGGCAGTACGTGGATAACGCCATCGCCAACATCACCACCACCAACACCAGCTTCCACAACATCCGCCTCTGCGATGCGTTCTCCGGAGCCGACGCTGGAGCCAAGATTGCGGCCTGCATCGCTGCCCTTCCTTCCTCTGGGGGCGTCGCCGACGCCCGCGGCCTCGAGGGTTCGCAGACCATCTCCTCTACCATTACCATCAATAAGCCAGTTAAGCTCCTGCTGGGGGCGGCGACCTATGAACTGGCCGTCAGCGGCAGTTCGCCCGCCATCTCCATCACCTCCAGCAACGTCACCATCGAGGGTGCGGGCGACGAGACCGTTCTGCACGTCACCACCTGGGGCTGCGCCAGCACGAAGTTCTCCTACATCAAAGCCGGGAACGAATCAGCCTCGATTGAGAACGTCCACCTTAGCGACTTCAAGTTCGCCGGGGAGAACCCTCAGGGCTCCCCGGTCACCGGATGCGACGCGCAAGGACCGACCTACGGCATCCTGTTCGGGCCGCTTGCGGCCACCGCCTCGCTCTCCAACTCCAGCGTCAGCAACGTCCTGTTCGAGAAGCTGGGCGGCGCGGGCATCAACTTCTCCGGCGGCAACGTGAACGGCGAGCCGCAGTCGCGCAACAACCAGGCCCGCAACAACCGCTTCGTCAACGGTTCCTGGGACGGCATCAACGCCTTCTCGGGCGGCGTGTCGGACGCCATTATCGCGGGCAACCACTTCTACAAGATGGGCAACTTCGGCGTGGAGTTCGCCGGGATGAACTCGCTCATCTCTGACAACACCTTCGAGGCGACCAAGAACGCGGCCATCTCTATCGAGAACAACACCGTACAGACGGGCTGGAACATCATCTCCGGCAACACCATCCGCGACGCCGGACAGTTCTCCGGGACGCAGAATAACCCCTGTATCCAGCTAGGCCAGAGCATCGGGGCGATCCGCGTCGTCGTGGCCAAGAACTCGCTCTATCGCTGCTACGGCCAGGGCATCGTGCTGGGCGGAAGTTCGACGCAGGACCTGTTCGTCCACGGGAACCTAATCGACGGCTTCGGCTTCAACGGCGTGGGCAAGACCCTGGGAGTGTCCGGCCCGTGGGCGGGCATCGCACTAGTCAACAAGACGCGCATCTACGTCACCAACAACACCGTTCGTTCGCTGACTGGCGCAAACGACCGCTCGGACTACGGCATCGTCGTGGGCGGCGGTCTGGCGGTGGACAACTGGACCGACGGCAACGTCACCATCGGGAACTTCCTGGTCGAGGCGATGGAATTGCCGACTTCCTACGGAGTGGACGGGGCAGGCACCCGTGTCGCCATCGGTAGGAACTTCGACCTCGGTTCAGGCAAGGTCATCCCGCAGTCGCGCTCGGACAACACCGAGGCCATTCCTGTGCTGGCCCTGAACTCGGCTACCCCTTCAGTTGCCGGTTCGGACGTCTGGATCACGGCGAACAACGCCCCGACCACTATCACCGACTTGCAAGGGGGCTACCTGGGCCAGGTCGTCACTATCCACGCCAGCGATTCCTTCACCACCATCGCAGACAACGCTAACATCCAGTTGCAGGGCGGGGTGAGCCGGGCGCTGAGCAACGGCGACACCATCCAATTGGTCAAGACGCACCAGGGAGTGCCGTGGAAGGAAGTGGGGCGGAGGACCAACCTGGTCACGGGCAGCGAAGTCCGCTGGTATGACCCGGACAAGAGCAATTACTTCGGCCTCCGGCAGACTGTGAACCTTACTGCCGATTACGTCCCTGGATGGAACATCACCGGCAATTGTTCCGGGAACGTCAACGGTGGTGCGCTGACCATCAATGCCAGCGACCAGATCGTCTGCTCGGATGATGATGGCGGAGCCGGGGGTGGAGGGGACGCCATCTCCGTAAACGGAAGCCCGGCCACGGACGCCAACCTGCTCGACGGCTCCATCACCGGCAACGATGTTCCGGTGAAGTGGGCGCTGAACACCGCCTCGACGCCTGATGACATCACGGGCAAGATTGTGACCACCGATATTCGCTCCGTCACCTTCGGCAACGCGTCTAGCTTCACCTGGACCTTTGATGCCGGAGCGACCGATCCCACGCTGGCCTTCGGCTCACAGAGCGTGACACTGGGCAGCGCCGATCTGCTGTTCGCAACGGACAACGCCAACGACATCGGGGCCAGCGGTGCCAACCGCCCCCGAACCGGATACTTCGGCACAAGCGTCGTCGCGCCCACGGTCAATGCCACTACCGCCCTTCAGACCGGCGGGACCACGCGCATCGACTCTTCTGGCACCGTGACCAATGTCTCGCTCGATGCCGAAGGGACGGGGAACACGGTGACGCTGCCCTCGAAGCTCTACTGGGCAGCAGGGGGATGCGATGGCACAACGGCTGGCTCAGCGCTGGACCTGCCGACCTCGGGCGCGGCAGGGAAAGCCTGCATCGGATCGGGACCGCGTTACGGCGTCCTGACCTTCGCGGACGCCGCAACCTCGACCGCTTACTGGCATTGGCAATTCCCTGCGGACTGGGCATCCGCCACCGCCGTGGATTTGAAGATAACCTACACCGGCGACACGAGTTCGACGAACAATATAGTCCTGCAACCGGCGCAAGCCTGCGTGGGCAACGACGAAGACTTGCTGAACCCGACCTTCACGACTACTACCAGCGCAACGGGAGCGGGGCCGACGACTGCGGGGCAGCGCAAGACCCTGACCTTCAGCAACATCACCACGACGGGCTGCGCGGCCAACGAGACCGTCATCTTTCGTTTGCAAAGGCTTGGCGGCGATGCCAGCGATGCCTACACGGGAGTTCTTCAGGTGTTGGCCATTGAAGGAACGGCGCGGAGGGCGATGTGAGGGCCCTGGCTGCCATCCTGACGCTTGTCATCTTGGGAACCGGCCTGCTGCTCGAAGGTCAGGTCAGCGTGGGCGGAGGCTCAGTGAGCGGCGGAGAAGCCGTGCCCAAGCGCACCTTCTATGAGAACGACTTCTCCTCCAGCCTGGGAGCGTTTAGCGCCAGTTGCAGCACGGCCTGTGACGCTAATCACAATATTGAGATCACCACGTCCTGTCCGGGGGGCGGCAACTGTCTGCGCGCCTTCACACAGAACAATGCCGGGTTCGCCCGCGCCCGGCTGCGGTATAACAATGCTTCCGTCCTGCCCCAAGGACCCACGCGCCCGGACCTGAACGGAGACCACTGGGTCTGCTTCCAAGCCTACGTCCCTCAGGCCGTCCTGGACACTCTGCGCGGACAGTCATGCTCCAACGGACAGATAAAAATCTTCCGTTCGCAGGGCAATTGTACCGGCACCGTAGAGGGCAACTGGGACGTTCTGGTGTCCGGCCCGGAAATCAACTGCGGCTCTTCGGTCGAAGGGATTCTAGAGCAACAGTGCGAATCCGGGTCCTGTGGCGACAACGATCCGGTTCTCGATCCCCTGCCTGGCGATACGTGGAAGACCTATGCAATCCACTACATTCGGCGCAATGGGACAGGCTTTGCCGAGGTTTACGTGGACGGAGTTCTGGCGACCGATGGATTGACGCATTCGTCGATGGGCGGCAACCACAGTTCAGAGCGCTGTGACTTTCTGGGAGTATCGACATGGGAGATAGGTTCTAACAAGGCCATCTCTACCATCTCCCGCTCCTCGAATGTAGTGACTGCTACGACTTCGGCAGCGCACCAGATGGGCAGCGACAGCGTAAACATCGACGTGAGTGGTGTCACCGATGCCAGCTTCAACGGCACCAACTTCGATGTGACGGCCATTCCCAGTTCGACACAGGTGCAGTGGAACCAGACCGGCAGCGACGCTTCCTCAGGCGGTGGGACCATCACCCTGCCCAATGCGGCCCTAGGCGAAGTCTTCTACAAGAACTACTGGACGGGCAATTACCGCAATCTGGAGAAGTGCAAATGAAGCGCGCCCTTCTGTTCCTGATACTGATCGTCGCCTGCCCGGCCTTCGCGGACCGCCTGTTCACCTCCGGCTTTGAGACCAATGACTTCACGACGACGGAGTGGACCGGGACTTCGACTACTGCGCCTACCTTTCAGACCACAACGGTGCATTCCGGGACCTACGCTATTCAAGCCGCCCCTTCGAGCAGTGTGCGCTGGGTGCGCAGGCAGCGGTCGGCGGCGGTGACCAGCGGCACCTTCTTCATGCGGGTGTACTTCCGCTGCTCCACCTTCCCCAACACTGTGACGGAGTTGATGAGCACGCGGCGCACGGGGGCGGGTGCGATTTCCATGTCGGTGCGCTTCGTCAATACGTCGAACGTCATCCGGCTGAGGAACAATGTCACCGCCACAGAGCAAACAGGGTCGCAGGCGCTTTCCACCAACACCTGGTATCGGCTGGAGGCCCGGCATCTGCTCGCCGACACCGGCGGAGAGATGGAAGTGCGAATCTATGAGGACGGAAACACCACGCCGCTGGAGACCCTTTCCATCACCAACGAGGACACGCTGGCTACCGACGTGCAGGACTGGGTGTTCGGCCTGGTGGACACCACGACAGCCACCTGCTTCTTCGACGATGTGGCCGTCAACGATGCCAACGGCACTTTCCAGAACTCCTGGACCGGGCCGGGCAAGCTCTTTCTCATCGAGCCTACGAGCGACGATACCGTGGCTTGGACCAAGACCGGGGCCAACTGCTCAGCGACGACGAACACCGACTGCGTGGACGACATGCCTGGAACGCCAGATGATCTCTCCGGCTACAACACCATCGGGACTTCCGGAACCGCCGACCGTTTCAACATCACGCTCGGCTCTGAGATTCCCTCCGACGCCGACATGATCCTGATGGACCTGGTGGCCCGCTTCGGCGCTTCCGGCTCCACGGGCACTCGCCTCTGCCGCGTGGACATCTGGGATGATGGCGGCACACAAAGCTCCGGGCCTGACACTGGGGTTGGCTGCGACGGCACCGCTGACACTTGGGCCATGATGACCACGGCTAGTCATCTGGTGGTGGACCTGGGAACGAAATCCAAGGCCACGGTGGCGAGCTACGACATCGGCTACACCAATCGCAGCGCACACAGCAACCGCGTCACGGGGCTGTGGGGGTATGTAGAGTGGATCGAGGCCGCCGCGCCTCCCCTTGGCCCTGCCACGCTGCCGCGCGTCGTTCGCTGGTGAAAGTGTTTTTCATTCCCAGCGCAGCGGGGAATCTCCACCCGAACAACAGTGTCCTGGCATAGGGAAGCTCCGCTTCGGGCGGCACCCCCATCGTCGCCGCTCGCGAAGGCCCGGAGGGCCGCCACAGATTAGCCCAGCCCGCAAGGGCTGGGTTGGCTTGGATAAGAGAACTCAGCCCGCGCAGCGGGCGACACCGCCAACACCGCAAGCAAGACATGACCGCAACCAAACCCTGGTATCACGAGGACCTCGACGCCCTGCTCGCCGCCGGCCGTCGTCTGGAAGAACAGCCGGCCATGCGCGCGCGCCTGATCGGACTCCTTCTTCACGTCCGCAACAAGGACGGCAGGCTGGTGCCGCTCGCCGCCAACCGCGTGCAGCAGGAGTACGAACGCGCGGCCGCTGCTCGCAACCTGGTGCTCAAGGCGCGCCAGATGGGCATCACCACCTGGATCGCTGCCCGCAACTTCCTGAGCGTCATCACCCGCCCGGGTACGGTTGCGGTCCAGGTGGCCCACGACCAGACTTCGGCCGAAGAGATCTTCCGCATCGTGCACCGCTTCCTGGCGAACCTGCCTCCGCGGTTGCGCGTGGGCGCGCTGCGCACTTCGCGCGCCAACGTCCGCCAGATCGTCTTCCCCGCGCTCGACAGCGAGTACCGCGTGGAGACCGCGGCGGACCCCAACGCCGGTCGCGGGCTCACCATCCGTCATCTCCACGGATCGGAGGTGGCCCGCTGGCCCGGCCCGGCGGCGGAAACCCTGGCTTCCCTGCGCGCCGCCGTGCCGCCCGCCGGCGAGATCGTGCTCGAATCCACGCCCGCCGGCGCCGGCTCCGTTTTCTACGACGAATGGCAGCGCGCCGAGGAAACCGGCTACGCCCGCCACTTCTTTCCCTGGTGGTGGGAGCCGGGCTATACGAAAGAAGTCATCGACCCCGGCCCGCTCACGCCCGAAGAGCAGGAACTCATCGAGCGCTTCGGTCTCCGGCCCGGCCAGATCGCTTATCGTCGCGATCTGCGCTCCAACTTCCGCGCGCTCGCGCCGCAGGAGTTCGCCGAAGACCCGCATTCCTGCTTCCTCGCTTCGCGCCAGTGCGTCTTCGATCTGGGAGTGGTCGAGCGCCGCCTGGCGGAGTGTCCTGAGCCCGCCGAATCGCGCGACAGCGGCCGCCTGCAGATTTTCTGGCCGCCGGTCTCCGGACGTCAGTACATCCTCGGCGTCGATCCGGCCGGCGGCGGCGTCGAAGGCGATTACGCCTGCGCCCAGGTCATCGAGCGGGAAAAAGCCCTGCAATGCGCCGAACTTCGCGGACACTTCCCGCCCGCCGAGCTGGCCGCGCGCGTCGCCGCCCTCGCCCGGGAATACAACCAGGCGCTGGTCGCCGTCGAGCGCAACAACCACGGCCACGCAGTGCTCGCCTATCTGCAGATGGCGGAGCGCTATCATCACCTGTACCAGAAGGGAAACAATCTGGGCTGGCTCACCTCCGCTCTCACCCGTCCGCCCATGATTGAGAATCTGGGCGCGGTGCTTGCGGTAGCGCCCGATCTGTTCTCCAGCCGGCGCCTGCTGGAGGAGTGTCGCACCTTCGTCCGCCGCCCCGAGGGTTCGGCCGGCGCCCTCTCCGGCGCGAACGACGACTGCGTCCTGGCCATGGCCATCGCCCTCGCCGTCCGCAGTGAGCTGCCCGGCCTCGATTCCCACTCCGGGAATCTCGCGCTCGCCGCCCTCCCGGAACGGTAAGAGAGGCAGCAGTTGGCAATCAGCACTTAGCATTTAGCCACTGCACCTTCGGAGATGGACTCAGCAGTGGGCCTGCGGGGCTAAGTGCTAACTGCTAAGTGCTAATTGCTTATTGCTTATCGCTTTCTTACAATCCGCCGCTTGCCTCTCCACGCCGTCCAACACGTCCGCCGGCTGCGTGGCGGCGCGCAGGCGCACCTCATGCGCGCCTCCGACGGCCACTTCTACGTAGTCAAGTTCCAGAACAACCCGCAGCATCTGCGGGTTCTGGCCAACGAATTGCTTGCTACACGGCTGGCGGAACGGCTGGGCTTGCCGGTGCCCGTGCCCGCCGTCATCGAGGTCTCGCAATGGCTCATCGCCCACACCCCGGACCTGACCGTGCAGCTCTCCGGGAAGGCGTTGCCCTGCCGACCGGGACTACAATTCGGTTCGCGTTACGCGGTGGATCCCGCGGCGGGACAGGTTTTCGACTATCTGCCGGAGGTGCTGCTGGAAAAAGTTCGCAACCTGGATGCCTTCGCTGGCGTGCTGGCGCTGGACAAGTGGACCTGCAACGCCAACGGCCGCCAGGCGGTCTATTGGCGCGCGCCGCGCCAACGCAAGTACACGGTCAGCTTCATCGACCAGGGCTACTGTTTCAACGCCGGCGAATGGAGCTTTCCGGATTCGCCCTTGCGCGGCGTCCACGCCTCGAATGCCGTGTACGCCGGCATCCGCGGCTGGGAATCGCTCGAGCCCTGGCTCTCGCGCCTAGAGGCCCTGGACTCGGCGGCTCTGGGCGAACTGGCATCCGAAATCCCGCCCGAGTGGTATGAAGGAGACTGGGAAGCGATGGAGAAGCTTGTCGCGGAACTCGTCCGGCGCCGGCCCCGCGTGCGCCAGCTCATCGCCGACTTCCGCCGCTCCTCGCGCAACCCGTTCCCGGAGTGGAAAGAATGATTCACCACGGAGACACAGAGACACGGAGATTTCAGATGATTGATCCCGTTCACATTGCGGACTTTGTCTGTGGTTGTGTCCTTCGTGTCCGCCTTCGTGTCCTTTGTGGTGAGCTTTTGTCGCTTTTCTCCGTGCCTCCGTGTCTCCGTGGTGAAATGATCTTCTATCCGTGTGCATCCGTGGAGATCCGTGGCTGAGTCCAAGCAATTCGAATTCTTCCTCCTCCGCTACGTCCCGGACGCGGTGAAGGACGAGTTCGTTAACGTCGGCGTCGTCCTGCTGGAAGCCTCCGGCGGATTCGCTGGCGTCCAGTTCGCCCGCGACTGGCGCCGCCTGCGCTGCCTCGACCCCGACGCCGACCTCGAGATGCTCGAGGCCCTCGAGACCGAGTTGCGCTCGAAGCTCTCGAACGCTGCCGACCGCGAAGCCCTGGTGGCGCGCCTGAAAGACTCGCTCTCGGGCTCCCTGCAACTCTCGCCCTCCAAGGCGCTCGAAGCCGAATCACCCGCCCAGGAGCTCGCGCGCCTGGTGGAGATGTACCTCGAGTCGCCGCGGCGCGTGGCTGCTGCCCGCGAGCCCGCCGCCCGCTCGCGCATCTTCCGGCGCATGCAGGCGGCCTTCGAGCAGGCCGGCGTCTGGCCAATGATGCGCAAGAAGATCGCCGCCGCGAAATACACTCGCCCCGGCGACCCGCTGGTCATCGACTGCGGCTACCAGCCCAACGGTGTGGTGAAGATGTTCCACGCGCTCTCGCTCCAGGCTGACCCGAACTCCGCCAAGCTCCTGGC
Organism: Terriglobales bacterium; assembly: GCA_035573675.1. Classification (NCBI taxonomy): domain Bacteria; kingdom Pseudomonadati; phylum Acidobacteriota; class Terriglobia; order Terriglobales; species Terriglobales bacterium. Next base: position 6,659 of record DATMAB010000021.1, on the reverse strand, counting down.
CTTCAGCTTCCCGCAGGTTGCGGAAGGCATCGCGCGTCTGGAAAATGCACAGGCCGAGTTGACCGCCGTGGTCGAAAACGACCTCGAACGCGCCAGCGAGCCCGTCGCCTACGCGCTCGACGTCCTCGCTCAGGCCCGCATCACGGTCGCGACCACCGCCGCGCTCCCCGAGATCGCCGAGCGCGCCCGAAAGGATCTGCGCGTCGGATGACCGGCCTCGGCTTCGATCTCGTGCCCTGGATGTTCCATCTGCTGGCCGCCGCCCTGCTCGGCTTCGGCTGGTACCGCCTCCTCCGCCCTCGTAGCGCCGCCGACTCGGCGGCTGTCGTGCGGGCGTCTCGCCCGCAAAAGGCGTCTTCAGAAGCGAGGGGTTCAACCTGGCGGCGAAAGGTGCTGTTCCTCGGCTACCTCGGCGCCTCCATCAGTTTCCTAATGTACCTGGCGGAGTTCTTCGTGGAATTCCGCTACAGCAACCGCAGCCTTTACGACCGTTTTTCCGGCGCGGCTATGATTCCGCTGTTCGCCGCCCTGCTGGTCGCCATCGCAGGCAAGGGCCCCGGACGGATCCTGCTCGTCTTGGCGGCGTTGCTGGTTTTCGGCCTCTGGCTCTCCATCATGCCCTTGCGTCTGTTCTGAGCTGGCTCGTCTCCGTGCCTCCGTGTCTCCGTGGTGAAAACAGTTTTTTGATCCGCGTCCATCCGCGTCAATCCGCGGCGAAATCAAGACTATGAACATCCCATCACTCCTCCGCGGCGCTCTGCGCCGCATCGCCGGCGCTCGCGCGCCCGAAGCCCGCCGCACGCTGCCCGTGCCCTCAGTCCTTTCCGCGCACGGACCCCGCCCCGAGCGTCTTCCCAAGGCCACGCCGCACAACCTGCGCCGTTTTGCCGAGACGCCGGTGGCGCGCAAGGCCATCAACACCATCAAGGACCGCGTTGCCGGCATGCGCTGGCGCATCCAGCCGCGCAACGGCCGCTCGCTCGACGATCTTCCCGAAGGCGCCCGCCGCCTGCGCGTGCTGTCCGACAACTTCGACGCCCCCAATCCCGACGACAGTTTCCGCTCGCTCGCCGAGCAGGTCCTCGAAGACGTCATTGTCGGCGGCTTCGGCGCCATCGAAGTGCAGCGCACCGCCGATCCAGAACGCCCGCTGGTCCTATGGCCGGTCGATGGCGCCACCATCCGCCTGCGTCCCGATTGGGACGGCCGTCCCGACTCGCCGCGTTACGCGCAGGCCACCGGCCGCTTCGGCCCCGAGGCCCACATCGACCTCAACGACGACGAGCTCATCTACATCCGCCTGAACCCGCGCACGCACACGCCCTTCGGCCTTGGCCGCCTCGAGGTGGCGTTTGAAACCATCAACGCCTTTCTCGGCGCGCACCGTTACGCCGCGCGCCTGGCCTCGAACTCGGTGGTGCAGTATGCGCTCTGGTTGCAGGAGCTCACGCCCGCGCACCAGGAGCGGCTCATTCGCTGGTGGCAGGACGAGATCGAAGGCACCGGCCGCGTCCCCATTCTCTCCGTCGAGCATCGCCCGGAAGTGCTGCGCTTCGGCGCCGGTAACGACGACGACCTTCGCCTGCGCTGGCAGGAGCTCTTGCTGCGCGTCATCGCCGACGCCTTCGACCTGCCGCCGCTGCTCCTCGGCCTGGAAAACGACGTCAACCGCTCCACCGCCGCCGAACTCAACGACCTCGCTTTCCGCTGCGCCATTGTGCCCACCGCGCGCCTGTTCGCCGAGCACCTCACTCGCGACGCCATTGCCAAGAAGCTGGGCTGGGACGACCTCGAGTTCACGTTCATTGACGCCGAGGTCCGCAACGAAAGGGAAGAGGCCGAGATCCAGGAGATCCTGCTGCGCAACGGCGTGCTGACCGTCAACGAAGTCCGCCGCCTCCGCGGCCTGCCCGAACTGAGCGCCGCCGACATCAGCCGCCAGCCTTCGGTGCTCAGCCTGCAGTTGCCGCTTACGAAGAGCGGAGCCTTTGACACACGCACCGAGTGACTTTTGTAATCGGCACACTGCACCTTTGCGGGCTCCGATAACTGCAATGTTACCTTTGGCTTAGCGCTGTGCGCCGCCCAATCGGCCAGATGTACCGTTTGCTGCAAGGTTCGCCCGGTTAGTTTTTTCTTGGTCCCCAACCCACGGGATAAGATATTCTCAATATCGCTCTCCCCCGCTTGGGGGTCATGCAGCCTTTTGGGGCCAAGCAGAATCTATTCGGTTGAACCCTTGACAAACCGGACTGACCGGTCTGGCGGAACCTTATGAGTGCTGCGTGCGTTCGATTCGACCTGGAGAAGATTGTCTCTCGCGTCCCACCGATTAGCTTCGGCGCCCTACCGCAAGAGGCATTCGCGACGCGCTTAAGCTCGAACCTCGCACACGTCGTGCTGCGGCTAAGGAAGGAAATCGACGCACAGCTCACGCCGCTATTGCATGCCCGCTCTGCCGAGGAGTTCGAGGCGCTTAGGAGCGAGACGTTTGGCCATTATGCGAATCTAATGAACGCCGCAGCCAGCATCGTGATGGGAACCACCGAACGGCATGTCCACCAGGACCTTGCCCGCCAGAGCTTTGAAGGAATGCAAAGGACGTTTGGGACGGCATCAGATCAGTTCGGCACTGAGGCTGCTGCAGTGATTCATTTCACGATTGCGACGCTTGAACGAACATACCTCTTGGTCCGGCGTATGAATGCCAATGCCCAACCGTTGACGGATGCGACGCGAGAGCTACGTCGTAGAGGAGTGTTGTGTTTTGCGTGTGCTCTATTTCATCTTGATTGTCTAAGGCTCGCCCTTGAGCAAGGAACGAAACTACATCCTGCAGTTTCCGCCAAAATCCTTTATGACCTAAGGGAGCTGTCCTTGGAAGCATACGCTTCTGCGCGGCAGCGGCATGAGAGCCCGGAGCCGACGCTTGGATTTGCCGATGCTTCTTGGGACGAGGAGGATGAGGTATTGGCGGTCGCCTCAACACGCGAGATCGATTGTTTGCCCGATGAACTCTGATGCCCTCACCAAAGCGCGGGGACATCTTCTGGGTTGATGTTCACACCCGCGAGGTGCGTGGCAGCGAGCAGGACAAGCCCAGGCCGTACATCATCGTATCTATTGATGCCCTGAACTCGGTTCTGCCCATAGTCATTGGAGTTCCGCTCTCAAGTAACATTCAAAAGCAAAACGCACACCGCATTCTGGTTGGGCCATCCGACATTATCAACGAACCGGGCACTCGCGGATGTCAGCCTGGTGTCGCGTTGATTGAGCAGGTCCGGGTCCTAAGCACAGTTCGACTAGGGACCGATGTGCGCCTAGCTAGGTTGACTCCTACGGCCATGGCCAAGGTTGAGGCAGCGCTTGCATACGTGCTGGGAATTCCTCCCTAGTACATTCCACATCTAGCAGTCCCCAAGGCGGCTATCCACGGCCGCCTTTTCTTGCGTCCTCTGGGGTCTACCACATGGTTGAATCGATTCAGCTGTTGGCTGTAGGAAATGGACCGCCTGTTGGCAACCATCCCAACCGTGCTCCCTTCCGCGGCGTGCTCACGCTGCTGGACGTTCCTTCGGACCGTCCGCCTGCGGGCGCGCGCGGGCATCGCGTGGTGCTCACCCGCGCCGCCGCCGAAGCTGCGCTGTCGTCGCTCCTCGGCATGGGTCTGGGCTACCGGCCCTCGCTCGACGGCCACGACGCCCGCCGCAAGGTCGGCGTGATCACCGAGGCCTTCGTAGCGCCGGCGTCTCGCCGGCTGTCGCGGGGGCAGCCTGCTCCCGCCCAAGGCGAAGAACCTGCCGAGAGTGCCAGCGAGACGCTGGCGCTACACATCTCCGGTTACCTCTTCGCCCGCGACTTCCCCGAAGTCATCCGCGAACTCCGCGCCGCCTCGGGTTCTCTTGGCCTCTCTTACGAGATTGCGGATGCCCGCGTCGCCGACACGCGGGCCGCCGTCTGGGTCCTCACCCAGGTCACGTTCACCGGTGCGGCCATTCTGCGGCGCTCCAAGGCCGCCTACCAGAACACTTCCATCGAACTCATCACCGCAGCGTCGTCTCGCCGGCTCTCCGCCGGGGAAGAGGATCCCTCCGAGCTGGCCGACATGATTGCGACGCTGCTTCCAGGAGAAAGCGCAGACATGAACCAGCAGAACCTTCAGCAACTCATCGCCACCACCGAGCGCCTGGCCGCGGCCGCCGAGGCTCTTTCGGCCGCAGCCGGCCGTCTCGAGCAGCATCAGGACGAACTCGGCCAGCGCCAGCAGTCGCTCAACGCACAGGTGGAGCGCATCGTGGCCGCCGTCGAAGACGGCGAAGCCGCCTTCCGCCGCGTGCTCGAGCAGCGCATCGCCGACCTCGAGCGCACCAACGCCGACCTCCAGGCGCAGGCCGGACGCCTGGCCGCCACCGCCAGCCGCAAGACCCTGCCGCCCCTGGTCAGCTCGCTGCTGGCCAAGCACGGCATCGAAGCCGACTCGGCCATCGACCCCGCCGCGCTCGACAAGACGCTCGCTTCCCTCAGCCTCGAGCAGCGCATCGCCGTCAAAAGCCAGATGGCCCGCGCCGGCATCATCGAGTGATCTTGAGGATTGTCATCCTGAGCGAGGCGCCTGTGTTTCTTGCCGAGCGAAGGATCTGGGCGAGCGACCGCGCGCCCGCCGCTCTTACGGGCTGAACGCGCGACGCGAGCATCCTTATTTGCCCACGCCTCTAGCTCCTAGCTAGCAGCTAGAGGCTGGCAGCCGAAGTTCATCCCCTTTCGCGAAAGGACACTCCCAGCATGACCGCACACTTCATCGACCTGAACGCGGCCGCGGACTTCCTCGGTCCCGGCGCCATCGAGGTCAACCGCTACCAGTCCGAGATCACCGACATCGTGCGCCGCCGCGGCGCTTTCGGCCAGCGCATCAAGCAGGTGCCCGCCACCGGCCACCCCTCACGCTTCTTCGAGCAGACGGCCATCAACTCGCCCTCGGCGGCGCAGGCCTTCGTGGACCCGCGCAACATCGTGGCCACGGTCGGCTCGCCCACCCGCGTGGAGCGCAGCGTGCCCCTCAAGGCGCTGGTCTCGCAGATCGACTACTCGCTGTTCGACGTCGAGGTCGGCGCGCAGCAGCAGCAGTTCGCCTTCCTGCAGGCCAAGGACTTGGCCGACTCCATCGAGGGCCTGATGCGCACCCACGACTCCGCTCTGTGGAACGGCAACGACACCTCGCTCACCTCGCCCACTACGCTGCAGTACTTCGGCGCCACCGGACAGATTACCGCCGGCGGCAACCTGGTCACCGTCGGCCTCTCCGACAGCATCGTGGACAAGATCAAGGAGGCCGTCGCCCTCATGGTCTCCAACTCCAGCTTCGAGGTCCGGCCCACCGCCATCTATGCTAACCCCGTGCTGCTCGACTTGATCGACCGCGAGATGAAAGCGCAGTTCAACGTCGTGCTCGCGACCACGGAGATCGCCGGCGGCTTGCGCGTCAAGGCGCTCTCTACTCAGGCCGGCGACCTGCCGCTCATCCCCGAGTGGACGCTCGGTTACACCGGCACCCCGGGCAGCGGTACCGCCGTGCTCCCCGCCTACATCGTCAGCGAGGACATGATCGAGTACCACTGGCTCACCGATCCCAACCCGCGCGTGTTCCAGCTCGGCACGCCCGGCTCGCTCGCCTCGCAGTTCGTGGTGGTCAAGTTCGGCGCCATCGTGGTCAAAGGCGCCAGCTACGCCCACTACAAGGTGAACGTGACGCGGTAGCAACAAGCACTCAGCACTCAAGTTGACGATTGACTCATTGAGTCATTGATTCATTGACGTGCGGGCGTCGCGACTCCGTTCGGTCCGGCTCCCAATCGTCAATGAATCAATCGTCAATGGGTCAATCCGTCGTGATTTCTTCCTGAGACCTGAGACCTGCGACCTGACACCTGGCTACTGGGTACTGGCTACTGAGAACTGAGAACCGAGAACTGAGAACTCACCATGACGTACCTCTCTCCCTCCGAATACTCCGCCTACGGTCTCGAGCCCAAAACCCCGCCGGCCTGGGTGGCCTCGGCTTCGTCGCTCGTAGACGCCCACTGCCGCCGCGCTTCGCTCCTGGTGGCGCAGTACGTCGAGCGGCTCCGCATCCGCGCCGGGCGCAACACCATCCGCCTCTCCTACCTGCCCCTGGCGGTCGTTGAGCCTGCCACGTCGCCCCTCGTCTCGGCCCGGGCCCGTTACGCCGTGCCCCGCCGGGACGAGGGCGACCCCGCCTCGCCCAACGAGGACATCGCGCGCGTCTTCGGACTGCCCGGAACCTGGACGGCCATCGATCCGGCGGCCATCGACTTCGACGCCGACACCGGCGAGCTCACCCTGCCTTCCAACGCTCTCGGCCTCGCCTACAACGAGGTCGAGATCACTTACACCGCGGGCCTGCCGGCGATTCCCGACGCCGTCAAGTTCGCCTGCGCGCAGATCGTGCGCAACGCTCAGGCCACGCCCGCGCTCAACGTCCGCGCCGGCAACCTCGACCGCATGCACCTGGAATACTTTTCGGATACGCTCATCGACTCCGCCGTCCGCGCCTGGCTCGCCCCCTACGTTGCCCAGAAGGTGGGATGACGCCACTTCGTGGTAGCGCCAGCGTCTCGCCGGCTGGCGTGGCGGCATCC